>JAJFLK010000557.1 GCA_021772735.1 Candidatus Sumerlaeota bacterium
CGGGGGGGCGACGCCGCGACCGGCGAGAGGCGCAATGAGGTTTCGCTCGAACGCCTGGCCGAGATGATGCTTGAGCTTCAGGGCGCCGGCTGTCACTCGATCAATTTCGTTTCGCCGACGCACTTCGTTCCGCAGATGGTCCGGGCCATAGAGATTGCGGCCGCCGGGGGATTGCGCCTTCCTATCGTTTACAACACGAATGCCTACGATTCGCTCGGCGTGCTGCGGCTGCTTGATGGCATCGTAGACGTCTATCTGCCGGATTTTAAGTACTGGAGCGACGAGGCCGGGCGCGAGTGGAGCCATGTGCGCGGATACGCTTCGGTCGCGCGCGAGGCGATCACTGAGATGTGGCGTCAGACCGGGCCGCTGCATGTTGACCAGAACGGGATCGCCCGGCGCGGACTCATCTTGCGTCATCTGATTCTTCCCAACGATCTGGCTGATACCGAGCCCGTGCTCAATTGGATCGCCGAGACCCTTGGACCCGAAGTTACGCTGAGCCTGATGGCGCAGTATTATCCGGCGAATAAATCCTCGCGCCACGTCTTGCTCAATCGCAGGATCACGCATCGGGAATACGAACGCGCGATCGAACTGGCTCTGGGTCTTGGATTCGAGAATATCCTCGCTCAGGAGCATCACGCCGCGAGCGATTACTACCGGCCCGATTTCGAGCAGGCGCACCCCTTCCACTGGGGTGAGACCGCGCGGGATTTCGGGAATTAAGGAAGGCCGTTCTCAATTCGGACCGGCAGGCGGGCGATCCGCCGGATTGCACGTCGTCTTCATGATCCGGGGCCCGGGGAGAACATTCGGGAAAACATTGCTCTTCCGCTCGCCCCCTGCTTTGGTCTTCAATGCTGTGTTCGGTGAGGGCCCGAGACCATTCCGTCTCTAGCCTCGCCGGGCGATTAACCAAGCTAGACTTCAAACCTGAACCTCATGGCCGGAACCGATCCCAAAGCCCGCAAGACCGTGTGCCGCAATCGCAAGGCGCGCTTCACGTATCATATCGAAGATGTGGTCGAAGCCGGGCTCGTGCTCATGGGCGCCGAGGTCAAGAGTCTGCGTGGAGGACGGGGGAGCCTGGCCGAGAGTTATGCCGCGCCGATCGGCGGGGAACTGTGGATTCATCAATTTCACATTCCGCCTTACGAGATGGGGGGCGTGATCAACGTCGATCCGGTTCGGCCGCGCAAGTTGCTCCTGCATCGCCGCGAGATCGAGAAGCTCATCGGCGCAATCTCGCGCAAAGGCTATACGCTCGTGCCGCTGTCGGTTTACTTCCGCGATGGCCGGGCCAAGCTCGAACTCGCCCTGGCTCGCGGCAAGCAGCAGCACGACAAACGCCACGACATCAAGAAGCGCGATCAGGAGCGCGACATGCAACGCGCCGAGAAGGGCGGCTGAGTGCCGATTCGTCGCCCGGCGCTCGCGTGCCGGTTGCCGCGCTTATCCCTTTAGATCACAGCCGTGCAGGACGATGAACTCCTAAGCGGGGGCGCCCTCCCCCAAGGGCATTCGCGCGAGGAGACTTCATGTTTCCTCGCGTAACCGGAGTTAAATCAACCGATGGCGGTTCTCAACATTGGCGAAGAAAAACTTGTGCGGATTCCCGATTTGCCGATGAGCGACGGGCATGCCTTCGTTGGCAGGGTAAAATCCAATCAGGGTGAATCGTTGAAATTGACGCACAGCACCGAGGTGACTGTGCAGAGCGCCGGCAGCGACCACGTCTACAACATGACTTGGGAGGCCGACGGAAAGACGCAGATGGCGCCGGTGGTCGTGCGCAGTTTCAGCGCCGGCGAGATCGTCTGTCAACTCGTGATCGAGGAGAAACGCTCCAGCCTGCGGCTGCGATGCGACGTCGATTTGTTCATCACGCCGATCGGCCCGGATGCCGTCGGCGAGGTTGCCGCGAGGCTCATGAGTCGGATTCCGACCGGGCCGGTGGTCGAGAGTCAGGTGGAATCTTTGATGCGAGTCGAGCAGCAGGAAGACAGCGTCGGCGCGGAGCTGACCCTGATTCGAATCCTCCTTGAGAAGCTTCTCGGCCAGATGGAACACATGACGAACGTCATCGAAGGTCGCGACACCGGCAAAGAGGCCGCCGAGGTCGAGATTGCCGATGTTAACGATATCTCGGCGACCGGACTTTCGATGCGAGACGCCACGAATCTCGAGGTCGGCACGTTCATCAAATTGCGCCTCGTCTTCCGCGCTGTGCCCAAGACGACGATCCACTGTGTGGGCGTTGTCGTCAGAAGCAGCGAGCGCGCCGACGCTGGCGAAGATTCAAACACCCGCTTCGAGATGGGCGTGCGCTACACGCACATCCATGAGGCCGACCGCGAACGAATTTACAATCAAATCTTCAAGGCCCAACGCTCCCAGCTGCGCGACCTCAGCATGGCGGGGTAGGCGAGCGGGATTTGCTCCGGCTTATCGTTGCGCGAGCAGCTTGCGAATTTGGTGCAGCTCCTTGCGTATTTGTTCAAGCTCGTCCTCTTGTTCTTCCTCGCCAGGTGACATGAACCACGAGGCAATGAACGCCGTGAAGGTTCCGAATAAACCCACTCCCGCGATCATCAGAGCTGCGGCAAGTATACGACCCGCCGTGCTTACCGGGGCGAAGTCACCGTAACCGACGGTCGTAATCGTGACGATCGACCACCAGAGAGCCTCCTCTGGACCTTTGATGTTTGACTCGGGCAGGGTCTCAAGCGTCAGAATCGAAATGCTTGAGAAGGTTACGAGTAGGATGGATGTTAGCGTCGCCGCGAGGAACGACGCCTGGGCGCGTTGTCGGAGAACATAGGCCATCAGAACTTTCAAGGAACGAACGCCACGCAGCAGTCTGAGAATCCTCACTATACGAGCGAGCCTTCCCCACCGGAGTGGACCCAGGAATGGGATACTGGAGATTAGATCGATCCAGCCCCATTTGAGGTAATGAAGCTTTGATTTGGCCGTAATCAGCCGAACCGCGAAATCGCCGAGGAAGATGAAACAAATTCCCGTATCAACGTAGGAGAGGATTTTTCGAGTTGATGGCCCAACTTGTAGGATCGCTTCCGCGCCCATCAGGCCGAGGACGAATACGCATAGGACGAGCATGAAAAGTTCGTATGCTCCGCTTTGGACTTGGTCCTTGTTCATGCTGCTTCTCCGGCAATGTATATTTGGAATGGTTTCCTCGTTGATCTTACCAACCTGTCATTTATTCACATTAAGCTTCTCTTCTTGTGTCGAACCTGGCCCCTTTTTTCATATGGCTTTGCGCCGTGAATCCGGCTCTAATCTCGCGTCGAGCGGAGCGAGGCAAGCCGCCGGAGCGAGAAACGCCGCCGGAGTTAGAGAAGCCGTATGAAAGTCGCCTTTATGGGAACCCCGGATTTTGCCGTGCCGTCGCTGGCGAGATTGATCGAGAGCGAGCACGAGGTTGTCCTGGTCGTCACGCAGCCGAGCAAGCCCAAAGGGCGCGGGCGCAAGGTCGAAGACCCGCCGGTCAAGCAGCTTGCCGATGCGAGCAGCCTGGATGTCATCCAACCCAAGAGTCTCAAACGCGAACCGATCGAAGAGCGTATCCGCGACCTGGAGGTCGATGTCATCGCCGTCACGGCATACGGCAAGATCCTCCCCGACGCGTTGCTCGAATCACCTCGGATCGGATGCATCAACGTCCACGCCTCGCTGCTCCCCGAGTACCGAGGGGCCGCGCCGATCCAGCGGGCAATTATGGACGGGCAGCTCGAGACCGGTGTGACGATCATGAAGATCGCCAGTGAGCTGGATTCGGGGCCGATCATCACGGCCGAGCGTCTGGAGATTCATGCCGACGATGACGCACAGTCGCTTTCCGACATGCTTTCGGTTGTTGGCGCGGACCTCCTCATGCGCGTGCTCGACGACGTTGAGGACGCCGGCGTGATCGAGGCCGTCGAGCAGGATCACGACGCGGCGACTTTCGCGCCGATGATCCGCAAGCAAGATGGCGAAGTCGATTGGTCGATGACGGCCGAGCAGCTCATGTTCCGCATGCGCGCTCTGACGCCGTGGCCCGGGCTGTATACGAACTTTGGCGAACGGCGCGAGCGCCGGGTCCAGCTCGTCCAGGGCGAGACGCTCGGCCCGGCCGAAGCTGCGCACAACAATCTCGATGACGAGGCCCCGCCAGGGACCGTCACCGGCGTCGTCAAAGGGTTCGGCTTCGCGGTGAAGACAGGGAGCGGACATCTCTTGCTCAGCCGCGTCCGACCCGCCGGTAAGGCTCTCATGGACGCCCCGGCTTTCCTGAACGGATATCGACTGGACGTCGGCGACCTGCTCGGCCCCGAGCTGGATTGACACCGCTCCTGGTT
>JAJFLK010000558.1 GCA_021772735.1 Candidatus Sumerlaeota bacterium
GCACGGACGATCTTGCCTGTGATGGCGTTCTTTTTCTCGTGCGCTTCCTCGATGTCGCGAAACGAGACCTGCTCGCGCGCCTGGGCGTGAGAAAGGATCACGAGCCCGGTCGCCGAATCGGTTCCTTTGACGACGACATCGATCACCTGGCCCACGGCGGGCTCAGTGATGCCTGAGGCATCGGCGAGTTCCGTCCGGGATACCATCCCTTCGGATTTCGCGCCGACGTCGACGAGGACATGATCCGCGTGGACTGTTACGATCGGGACGCTGAGGAGCTGGCCGTTCTGCGCGTTGCTGCCCATCTGGTCCAGATACTGGTCCATGAGGGCGTCCATTTCCTCGTTGGCGCCATCATCGTCGGAATCGTTGGGTTCGGGGTTATCGGTTTGAAGTTCGGGTTCGTCCATGACGGGCAGGCTGTCCATCGGCCCCGCCGGGGGCAGATTTCAGCCATCTCTCCATTGAATGATTATTTTGGTTTTGTTGATTGGGAGTCACATCGCAAGCAGGAATTTTTACGTCGCGTCCGGCCCAAGGGGCATCGAAATACAGTCGCTCTATATAACGAGACGAGTCACGGAGAATGGCTTGCGAAGCATGCCATTCACGGTCCTCGTTCCGGCCGACCCGGCAGTCGATTGTTCTCGAAAGCGAACGCAACTTTACCTGATCATCTCCCTTTAATTCATTCTACTCCCGGCCCCGATGCTGTCAATTGGGAAACCTCCATCACCCCGCCGCCCTGCTTTTCCTCTCTTACGGCTCTTCCTTGATTTCCTCAACGATCCAGTAGACTGAGTCTTTGCCGGAGATCGTGACGGCCGTGCCGGCCTGCGTGACGTGTTCGGGGTGATGCGATTTGGCGGGCAGGCGGTGGCCCTTCCACTCGATCGTCCCGATAGGACGCAGCGGCTGAACGACAACGGCCCGCTCTCCTGCCTCGGGCTCGACTTCGAGCCCCTGAGATTGCGCCGCCGCGGAGCTGGGATCGGTTTTCTTGGCCGGCGGCGGCACAAGGCGCATGGCTCGCAGGCCGCTTCGCATGGTCAGCCGAGTCGCGACGACGGCGATCGCGAAGGCGAGAATGCAATAAAGCATGCCGAGGGTCCAACCGAATTGATAAACGGCGGCGTATCCCGAACCGGCGATGATGAGCAGGCCCGCCGTCGCGGAAATGCCAAACGGCAGCACGGCCTCGAGGACGATCGCGAAGATCCCGGTGATGAAGAGCAGCGTGATGAGGATAATCATAATCGGAGCCCGATAAATCGGCCGGACCCGGGGCCGTCAGGGTTGATTCGCGTCCGGCGCACGGGCGGCCATCAGGCTAACCTCGATCCCGGACCGCACGCAAATATCCATAACCGAATACGCGAGCCCGAAGTCCAGCTCCGAGTCGCATCGGATCGCGATCGATGTGCGCCCGCCCCGAGCCAGGTTCGTAAGTTCGAGTTCCAATTCCTCTGCGACCATCGCGCGCCCGCCGAAGTAAATTTTCCCGTCCGCGTCCAGTGTGATGCTCTTATCTGCGCCGGCCGACTGCACGGCCGTGTCCGATTCGGGAAGCGAGATCTCAGTCTGAAATTCGTCCTTGCGCAGGGTGGTCGCGAGAAGGAAGAAGAACACGAGATTGAAGATCGCGTCGAGCATCGGCGTGAGGTTGATGCCGGGCGTGAGCGTGTGACGGCGGCGGGTTGTCGTGCGTAGCAAACTCATGCGGATTCGCTCCGGATCTCACGATCCTCCGGTTCGACCGCCGCAGGGCTTGCGCTCTCGGGCTGCTCGCGGGCGCTTTCGGGATGAGTTGCGAAAATCGCATCGATAATCTCGTGGATGGTCTCGGGCAGGTCGTTGCGCTCAAAGCGTTGGATGCGCGTCTGGAAAATCTGGGCTGAAATGTAGGCCACCGTCGCGATGCCCAGACCCCACAGCGTCGTCACCAGAGCCTGTTGAATCCCCGCCGACAGCAGAGAAAGGTCTTTATCCTGCGCAGCTCCAAATTCGCTGAAGGCCTGCATCATCCCGAGGATCGTCCCGAGCAGGCCCACCAGCGGGGCCACCGTATATAGCGTCGAGAGGCGGCCGACGATGTCGAACATGTCGTCGGCGGTCGTCGCCACGGACGCGGTAACGACCGGCTCGATCTGTCGTTTGTGCGGATGATTCCCGGCCCGGATATCGATGGATTTGAACGTCAGCCGGAGCGAATTGGCCAGCGGCGAAGACAGGGCCCCGATCTCGCGTACGAAAGCAATGCGATCGTTCTTGTTCCGTACCGCGCGGGCGAGTTTGAGCACGGCGGGCGGGATGACCCGCGCCCGGCTGAGGTTCACCATAGCCTGGACAACGGTTGCGACAAGCGCGATCGACCCCAGGATCAGCACGATCATCAGCGGCCCGCCGGCTATCACGTAAGTTTCGAGATAGGTTTCCATGTGTAACGAAATTCCCCGCGAACTTCTCCGTCATCTCCACCGGGCGGCTTATTGCTTGAGCGATCCCGGCGCAATCTGGACCGACTGGAAGTGCGTGACGCCGAGATCGAAGCCACCGCCGGTCGAGATAATTCCATATCGAACTTCCTGAACGCGCGTCCGGGTCGGATCGAGCCCTCGGCGAACGATCGCCTCTCGTTCGAGGAGAACCATTTGGGCCACGGCGACCTGGCTAAAGCTGAAGACCTGATAATGCCCCGTCCCGGATTGATTGTAGTAAGTCCCGCCCATCGTCTTCGCGCGGTTCAAGAAGCCGTTGCCGGTTTCGGTGCCGTCCAGATACTTGACGAGGATTTCAATCCCGTATCGCGAGAGAACGCGATCGGCGATGTCTGGGGCGACTCCCGAGGTATCGAGTTCGCGGATAACGCCCTCGCGCAGGCCATCGGTCGAGCTCATCCACTTGCGCGCCTGGAGTTCGACCGACGCCGCGCGCAGGCGGTCTTCGATCTGAACAGAACCGTGCTCGGCGATTCGACGGTTCTGCTCCTCGATCGCCTCGCGCTGCTCGGCAAGCAGCGCATCGAGTTTACGCAGCTCGCGATCCCGGTCCGGATCGCGTTCGTCCATCTCGTCTTCCGCTGCCTCGTCCGTGAGTTCGGCGGAAGTCTGGGCTGCGGGTTCGAACTCAAGCGCGCTCGCAATCTCGGTGGGTTGGTCCCGGCCCTCTTGCTCCATGGCCGGTTCGAACTGCGCCATGTCCGCAGGTTCGGGCATGGGCTCGGTGGTCGTCTCGGAATCCTCGGCTTCACTGCTCGCATCGGCGGCGGAGGTCGCAGCGAGATCACGGTTCGGTTCGGGAATCGGAGGCGGCTCAATCTGAGGCGCGGGCTCATGAACCTCGGGAGGCGCCGGGGCAAGCCTGACGTGAATGGCTTTGGGCTCGTCGCTTTCGGCACGCTCGGGCATCGGCACGGTGACGTGAGCGAGAATCGTCGCCGCCGCGAAGTGGAATCCCAGGGCAATAATCAATCCCGCGTGGCGTTGGAGGAAACGATCGTCCTTTGGAATCGCTCGCGGCGCACGGATCGAGGGTGTTTGGGCACGGGTCTCCATCTCGTCGAGCATAACCTCACCGGTTCGAAGGGCTCAAGGCGATTACGCCATCTGGTGTCGTCGACAATACGGGTCAACGCGATTTATTGGCCTGCTCTTTAAGGGCCAGGGATCAAACCCACCCGACCGAGAAGCCACCGGGGGACCTCGACGAACTGATTTTGGAGGACGACTCCCCAGCCGACGGAGTCCTCGCGCGGCACCATTTCGATGCCGTATTGCAAGAGCAACCCTGCGTTCCAGGCCACGAGCACGGCGATCAACGCGACTGCGAGCCAGGGGCGCCGACCCGATCGCAGCCGATCGATCAAAGCAGCTAACCCGATCGCCAGCCAGGGGAAAGCGGAAATGAAGAACCTATTGCCGAACGAGGCCCCCGCCCACCAGACCGACCAGCACGAAAGAAGATACAATTGAAGCGCGAGGCCGATAAACGCAGCCAGGACGAGCGGCCGGGGCAGGGTGCGTCGCAGGGCGATCAGGCCGACCAGCGCGATCGCCAGTATGGGGTGCCAGGCGAGGACGCCTCCGCGCTCGCTCAGGAGAATCTCAATTAAGTGGCGCGGCCACCA
>JAJFLK010000559.1 GCA_021772735.1 Candidatus Sumerlaeota bacterium
TCTCGCGGATCGAGGTCGAGGATGCGCCGCAGCAGGGCGATCGTTTCTTCGGAGTCTCCGATGGCCGAGGCAATCGGAATCATTTCGGCCAGCTCGGCACGCGCGGATACGCTATCGCCGGCCTCTTCGGCAAGGCGCGCGAGTCGGCGGCGCGGTTCCATGGCGTTCGGATCGACCGTCTTGATGTGGCCGTAAATCTCCACGGCCCGCTCGGTCTCGCAGACGCTCTCGTGATGCTCGCCCTGCTTGAGCCACTGGGCGACGGCCTCATCGGTCTGGTCCGTCTGCTCATAGACCTGAGCAAGCGCAACGCCCAGTTCCTGCTGGTCGGGGTTGAGGGCGATCGCCCGATTGAGCAGCGGAACGCAAGGGGAGAGATCGCCGTTGGAGTCGTAAATGGCGATCGCGCGGAGGAGGAATTTTACAGCCGTATCGCCGTTATCGATTAACTCGAAGGCTTCAGCGGCCTCGACCTGAGCTTCAATCTCCGAATCGAGGATATTCGCACGCCGGGAAATGATTTGGGCCATCGATTCGTACTCGCCGCGAGCCTCATATTCCCGGGCCAGCACGACCAGAACGGAGACCGCATCCTGAACGCGATCCATTTTCTCGTAGAGTGCTGCCTTGGAATCGAGCACGGAGAGGTCATCGGGAGCGACTTCGCGAAGGAGCTCGAACATGCGCAGCGCCTCATCGTAGTTGGCGTGCTCGTCGCGCCAGGCCGTTGCGATCCTCGTCAGTTCCGTGGCTGCGTCATCGCCTCGACCGGCCGTATCGAGCCAGAGGGCGAACTTCTCGGCCAGCGCGAGGTTCCGGGGTTCAAGTTGGATCACCCTGCGGAATTCGGCCTCAACTTCGTCGGCCGGAGCATCCTCGGCAACGACGGTGAGCAGGGCTTCGAAGCATGCATGAGCCGCTTCGGTTCCATGGGATTCGAGCGTCAGGTCGGCGAGGCGGCGCAGAGCCGGAATGTCTCGGTCACGGTGGACCAGAATGCCTTGGAATCGTGCGATCGCGATGTCGGACTTGCCGACCGAGGCCTGCGTCTCGGCGATCTCTCGCCAGATCTCCATCGCGCGATCGACCTCTCCGGTCTCGATAAGGGTTTTTGCCAGGTAATCTTCTGCCTCCGCATCGCCGGGCCTGAGTCCGACGATTTGCTCGGCGCGCTGAATCGCCCGATCCAGTTCGCCCTGGTCGCGATGGCGCTCGGCCAGGTGGCGCAGGGTTTCGACCGCATCATCGAGATGATTCTGGGCGATCTGACTCTGCGCGAGCCGGTCGAGCAACTCGCTGTCATCGGGCCGCAGTTCGAGCGCGCGCAGGATGTGACTCTCTGCGGCGTGATGGTTCTCGCGTTCGGTATTGAGCGCCGCGAGGAGGGTCAGGCTGTCGATCGCTCCATCCCAGTCTTCCAGTCGGCACAGGGACTCAATCTTAAGCTCTCGCAGCGTAAGGTCATCAGGTTCAAGAGCGAGCCCTGCGTCGGCCGCATCGCTTGCGATCTGGCTTTGCTCGGCGGCCAGCGCCTCGGTCGCCAGGTCTTTCCATACGGCGCAGGATTCGGCGTCCTTTAAGACCTTTACGATGAGCTGCGTGAGTCGATACCGCCGATCCCATTGGCCTTCGAGCAACGACACGGCTTCGAGCATCGCCTTGCGAGCGACTTTGGCTTTGCCCTGATCGACGGCCGCGGAGACCAGCTCGATCCATTCCTCGGCGGCCTCGTCCTGGACCCGTTCGGTCTTCGCCAGTGTCCGAGCAAGCTCGCGGCGAATTTTCAGATCCTCGGGATTAAGGCCCTTGAGCTTGCGCAACACCGAGACGATCCGTTCAGGGTCGTCCTCTTTGCGGTAAAGCCCCAACACGCCTCGATAGGCCTTGGCCGCGCGGTCGATCTCACCTTTGGCTTCGTACAGGCGCCCGAGGCGCTCTCCGCAGCCGATGTCTTTAGGATCGAGTTTCTGGATTTTCAGGTAGATTGCTTCGGCGTGATCGAGATTGCCCTCACCCAGAGCGATCTCGGCCAGCGCATCAAGTTCCCTTTTCGCCTCATCAACCTCGCCACGCGCAAGCCGACATTCGACGAGCGTTTCGCGTCCGGCCGTGAATCCGGGCATCAGTGCGGTGATCTTCAGGCACAGGACGAGCGTGTCTTCGTGGCCGGCCTGGTCGATCAGTCTGGCCTGGGCCACGCGATAGAAATGTTCGACCGCGGCGTCGCGCTCACCGACGATTTCGAGATTCTCGGCCAGCTCGAGATGAAGATCGGCCCGGTCTGGGCGAACAACCAGAAGCTTGCGGAGGACGGGGATGTTCCGCGTCGCCTCGCCGCTGTCTCGATTGAGCTTGAGGAGACGTTCGTAGGTCTCGATCGCCTCATCGTGGCTCCCGATAAGCTCAAGAAGTTCGGCGACGCGTCCGACCAGATCCGCATTCTCGGGCTGGTAGTGCAGTGAAAGCTGGAGAACCTCGAGGCCTTGCTCCTGATTGCCGTCGGAAAGATGCTGCCGGGCAACCTCGGAGAATATCGTCGTGGCCCGTTCAATCTCGCCGCTCTCTCCGACAGCGGTTCCAAGCTCGACACGGGTTTCGAGCCGATCCGGGCTGAGGCGGACGACCTGCTCAAGCGCCTGGCGATACAGGTCGCTGCATTCGTCGCGCCCCCGATAAGCGTCCAGAATGATATCGATGTGGACCAATGCATCGTCGTGCCGGTCAAGAGCGATTAACCGATCGCAAAGCCTCTGGCGCAGTGCATGATCGTCTGCGTAGGTCTCCACTGTCGCCTCGATGGCATCGAGCGACGCTTTGGCGGAACTGGCTGCATTGGCCCCAGTGAGCCAGGCATCGAACAGCGGACGCGCAGCCTCGGGGCCGTCAATCAACAGTTTCAGTTTTGCGCAGCGGGCGCACAGGCCAAGGTCATGCGGGACTAGTTTCAGGGCATGGGTTAGGATCGTAAGGGCTTCGGCAGAGGCC
>JAJFLK010000560.1 GCA_021772735.1 Candidatus Sumerlaeota bacterium
GACCAAACAGGCCGCAGCCTATCGCCAGATGTCGCTGCTCCTGCGCCGGCCTCCGGGCCGCGAGGCCTACCCCGGCGATGTGTTCTATCTCCATAGCCGCCTGCTCGAACGGGCCGTCAAGCTTGAAGAGCATTACATCATCACGGAGAAAACGGCGCCCGAGGAAACGACGCAAGGCGTTGACGGGAATCGCTACCGCTACACCGAGGATGGCCCCGATAAAGCTGAAGAAGCACGCAAGGCCCAGCCCAATGCCGACGCGCTTGAGGTCCGCATGGACCCGACGACTGGTGGTTCGCTGACGGCGCTGCCGATCATTGAGACGCAGGCCGGCGACGTCTCCGGCTATATCCCGACCAACGTCATCTCGATCACGGATGGCCAGATATTCCTCGAGCCCGATCTGTTCTACGCGGGCGTTCGTCCGGCGGTTAACGTCGGCCTCTCGGTCAGCCGAGTCGGCGGCAATGCCCAGACAAAAGCCATGAAAAAGGTCGGCGGCCCGTTGCGCCTCGATATGGCTCAGTATCGCGAACTGGCGGCATTCGCTCAGTTCGGCTCGGATCTGGACGCCGCGACGACGGCCAAGCTTAACCGAGGCGCGCGCCTCGTCGAGGTGCTCAAACAGGGGCAATTCGTGCCGAAGGAACACAACCATCAGGTTCTTATTCTGTTCGCGGCGAACGAGGGGATCCTGGACGACCTGCCGGTCGAATGCATCCAGGAGTTCGAAGATTTCATGATCGCGCACGTCGGCGAGAAATTCCCCGATGTCCCCCATGAAATCGACCGATCGGGAGCGCTGTCCGACGAACTCCAGACCAATATGCGCGGCGCGATCGGCGCGGCCAAAGAGGCGTTCAACGCCCGTGAGCCTCAGCCTGAGGCCGATGCCAAAAAGGGCGCCAAATAATCTCAGATGCCGCAATCAACAAAAGAGCTCCGACGGCGCATCCGCTCGATCACGGCGACCAAGCAGATCACGCGTGCCATGGAAATGGTCTCTGCGGCGAAGCTGCGCCGGGCGCAGGAGGTTCTTCTGGCCGGGCGGCCTTACGCAGGCCGACTCCAGGAGCTTCTCTCGTTCCTGGCTTCGAGCGCCTCGGTCGATTCCCACCCGCTTTTCGAGGCGCGCGAGGGCGACCGGGAGGTCATGGTCGTCTTCACGAGCGATCGCGGCCTGTGCGGCGGCTTCAACTCGAACATGATGAAGCTTGTCGAGCGGCATCTGGCCAACCATCCGGAAAAGGATTGGAGCCTGTATTGCATCGGCAAGCGTGGCGCTGAATATTTCGGCAAACGCGGCTGGCAGATCATCAAGCGCCACGTCGATCTTGGCGGGAAGCCGGATTCAGACCTGGCCACATTAATCTCGCACGAGTTGCTCGAACTTTTCGAATCCGGCCAGGCCGACGCCGTTCATCTGGCATATCCTTCGTTCGTCACGCTGGCGATCAATAAGCCGATCATCGTCAAATTTTTGAACCTTGACCCGGCCGAGCTGAGCCCCGCAGAAGATGGCGAAGGCGGCTCGGATAGGGAACTTGATTATATTCTCGAACCCAGCGCGAAGCAGGTCTTCGACTCTCTCCTGCCCCGTTACCTGAGTTCGAAGATATATATCACCATGGCCGAGCTATTTACCTCCGAGCACAGCGCGAGGATGCTGGCCATGAACAATGCGACCAAGAACTGTGATGAACTGGCCGACGCACTCACGCTACAGATGAACAAGGCGCGCCAGACCCAGATCACAAACGAATTGATTGAGATCGTCAGCGGAGCGCAGGCGGTTTAGTTAAGCGCGTGCGCCGGACGCACGAGAGAGAACTTTGAGCAAAGCGAAAGAGGGATCACAACAAGCCTGAGACTCAGGCGATCCGAGAAGAGGAATTTCATGGCTGGCACAAACGGCAACTCCCAGGCCGAAACGAACAAAGGCAACGTCAAGCAGGTCATCGGCCCCACCGTCGATGTGGAGTTTCACTCCGATCACCTGCCCAATATTCTGAACGCCATCCGCGTCAAGCGCGATGACGGCACGGAGCTCGTCGCAGAGGTGGCGCAGCATGTCGGCAATAACGCCGTGCGGTGCATCGCCCTGGCTTCGACCGATGGCGTCGTGCGCGGCCACGAGGCGATCGATACTGGCGCGCCCATCTCGGTCCCCGTCGGCGAACAGGTCCTGGGCCATATCTTCAATTTGCTCGGAGAGACACTCGATGATCGCGGCGAACTCTCGAATCCCGAACTGACCGCGCCGATCCATCGCGACAGCCCGAAGATGATCGATACGCTCGCCTCGACGCAGGTGCTCGAAACCGGAATCAAGGTTGTCGATCTGCTCGCGCCTTACGCCAAAGGCGGCAAGATCGGCCTGTTCGGCGGTGCCGGAGTCGGCAAGACCGTCATCATCATGGAACTCATTACGAACATCGCCAAAGAGCACGGCGGGTATTCGGTCTTCGCGGGCGTCGGCGAACGCACGCGCGAGGGCAACGACCTTTGGCTCGAAATGAACGAGAGCGGCGTCGTCAGCTCGGAGCCCGGCAAGTCCAAGGCCGCGCTGGTCTTCGGCCAGATGAACGAGCCGCCCGGCGCTCGCCTGCGTGTCGCGCTGACGGCCCTGACGATGACCGAATATTTCCGCGACGAAATGGGCCAGGATGTGCTCCTGTTCGTCGATAATATCTTCCGTTTCTCACAGGCCGGCTCCGAGGTCTCGGCTCTGCTCGGCCGCATGCCGTCAGCCGTGGGTTATCAGCCCACGCTGGCCACAGAGATGGGATACCTCCAGGAACGAATCTGCACGACGACCAAAGGCTCGATCACTTCGGTCCAAGCCGTTTACGTCCCCGCCGATGACCTCACCGACCCGGCGCCGGCGAACACGTTCGCGCATCTCGATGCCAAAACGGTGCTTTCGCGACAGATCTCTGAGCTCGGGATCTACCCCGCAGTCGATCCGTTGGACTCGACAAGCCGCCTGATGGACCCGCGCGTTGTCGGCCAGGATCATTACGATGTCGCGCAGAAAGTCAAAACCACGCTTCAGCGTTACAAAGACTTGCAGGACATCATCGCAATCCTCGGCATGGACGAGCTGAGCGACGAAGATAAGCAGACGGTCAACCGCGCTCGCCGGCTTCAGAAATTTCTTAGCCAGCCCTTCTTTGTGGCGCAGCCCTTCACCGGCCGCCCGGGCGCATACGTAAAACTCACGGACACCGTCGATAGCTTCAAGCGCATCGTCGAAGGCGAACTCGATCATATCTCCGAGCAGGATTTCTACATGGCCGGCGGTATCGAGGAAGTGCTTGAGCGACACGAGAAGTCGAAAAATAGTTAACGGGCTGATTCGACCCGGCCGCGCCGGCGTCGAACCAGTTCAATCCCCGGCACTGACTAAGCGCGCAAGGGCGCAGTTAACGAGGCAAAACAGGTGGCCGATTTCCACGTTCAGATCTTCACGCCGGAAAAAATGCTTTTCGAGGGCGAAGTCTCGTCACTCGTCGCCCCGGGCGCCGAAGGCTACCTCGGCGTGCTCGCGCACCACGCGCCGCTGGTGACGACCCTGGGTGATGGAACCCTCACATTGCGCCAGGCCAAAGAGGTCACGGAGTATCATATCTCCGGGGGCTTCCTTGAAGTTCACGACAACCAGGCAACGGTCCTGGCCGACCGCCTCACGTAAGAGCCGGGCCAAACGCGGCAAGCCTCGCATCCATCTCCCGGCGCCACCCTCAATCACATCCCGGATTCCGGTGCAAGTCCAAGTCCTTTACTTTCAATCTGTTCAGAAGATCGCCGGCTGCGGCGAGGAAGCGATCGATCTGGCGCCAGGCAGCTCGGTCGAGGAGCTTCTGACTTATCTGGTTGGGCGCTACGCCGAGCTCGGCCCCGCCTGCGCCAGCCTCATGCTGGCCGTTAACGAGGATCACGCGCTGCGTACGACAGTCCTGAACGAGGGTGATCGGGTCGCCGTGATGCCGCCGTTTTCCGGGGGATGAAACGGACAGGATCGGCTAATTTTTGCCCTGAAATCCGCCTCTCCGAATCCGACGTCGCTTTGCGTCTCGCTCGCGCCTCTGGACTTGGAGCGCAAGCTCCCATATCGCGGTTGACAGCCCCTCGGCAGCGGCCTATAAGAAAGGCGATGACGGCACGTAAGCGTTGATGTTGCAAAGGTCAAGCCAACGCGCGCCGCCGCCGCCGAAATAAATCTGGAAGCACCTGGAGAAGTGTGTGAGCCCATTGCGCCACATAGCTCGCGGATTTACACTGGTCGAGATTTTAATCGTCTCTTCGCTGATCACGCTGCTTTCGGGGATCGCGATCTTTTCGATCAACGAGATGTATAACTCGAACATCCGCAAAGCGACGGTGGCCGAGTGCTTCCAGCTTGCCAGCGCTCTATCGTTCGCGGAGAACGATGTCGCCTTCTTCCCACGTGTCCATCACCTGAATGTATCGATCAAATTGCTAACCGGCGGCTCCACGACGCTGATCACACCACGACTGGATAACTATGGTTATCTCAGCGCACAGCCGCCGATCCTGCGCCGAATTCAGTCTGGATGGAGGGGGCCGTATATGGGCACGAGCCCGCCGCGTGATCGTGGGTTCCGCGGCCGTGGCGGTTTCATCAAGATGCGGCTCCCCGATCTTGGTCCCGGCTTCGATGCGATCTCGCTGGTGGATTGGCCGGCCGATCCCTACGCCCAGCCTTACCTGCACTATCAATTCAAGACCGACTTCAGCCCGCCAGCTGGTGTAAATTTCCCTTATGCCATCATCAGCAGCGAGAGCGACGAACCGGATTTCCTCAACGCGACGGTCAGCTACGGACGCAACGGCATCCCGGGCGGCAACGAGAACACGAATGACATAACCTTCTTCGATAGTCAGAGAGCAGGGTCTCTCGTCGTCGAGGGCGACCGGTTCAACGCGGGCGTGGGCGGCGTGGCGGATTTCACGCTGCGCGTTGCCGATCCGGATGGCTTTGCCAGCGGCTCGCCGAATTTGCTCTTGACCACGAACACGGTCCTTGACTCAATTCTCGCAACTTTTAATGTCCCCACGGGGACGCTGGATATCGATAACGGAATCGTCGGCATGCTGGACCGGGGCAACGACGACGCCATGATAAAATTTTGAGCTCCCAGGGGTCGCCAGGAAACAGACTGAACTAAAATGAAAGCCATGAAGAAGCACACCGGCAAAGTATTCTTGCGCAGGCTCGCCCGATTCGGTTTCACCGCCGTCGAGCTGACCGCCGTGGCGAGTATCATCGCCATTCTATCGCTGATCCTGATGCCGATCGTCCGCAAGCGCGTGGCCGAAAGCCGGCTGGTCGCCGCAGCAGACGACATGCGGACCATCCAGATCGCCCAGTCGCTTGCGTTGGCCGATACAGGGCAGTATTTCCGACTTGCAGATCTCGATAACCCCTCGACGACGGCTGGCGGCACGCCGCTCGCGTTCTGGAACCGACCAACCACGCTTATCGAGTTTGATATTTTGGGACGCACTTGGAATGGGCCGTACACAACTTTTTCGCAGACAAAATTTGAATCTCTATCCGTTCTGCTGGCCTCGTCCCAAAGCATGATTTTCCGGGTCGTCAATGCCAGTGATATAGTGCAGAGCGGCGTGTTGGTTCGCGGCCCAATTATGATTCTCGATCTCGGTAGCGGACCAGAAAATCAGGACACGCCCATCGATCCGTGGGGGAGCCCGTACATTTTCTTCGGTGATACGGTCAACGGAAACGTCGCCAATCTGGCCCTCACCACCGAAAGCAACTTTGGCATCGCGATCGTCTATAGCCTCGGCCCCGATGGCATCCCCGGAAACGGCCCTGGCGCGGACTCGATTGAATACTTCCGTGAGAGCGGGGCGCTCGGAGAAGGCGACGATCTGTCGAGAACGTTTTGAGGCACCAGGTCCCGAGAAGATTGAAGGACTGCATGAAATCGAAAGCCATGAAAAGAACTCAAACCAACCCCCATCTCCGTGCGATTGCGCAACGCGGGTTCAGCATCATCGAAATCATCATCACGATGATCATCATCGGCATTCTTGTGCTCATCCTCATGCCGGTGCTCAGCAACCGGGCGCG
>JAJFLK010000057.1 GCA_021772735.1 Candidatus Sumerlaeota bacterium
GGGGATCATCTTGCAGACTTTTTCCACGTCCGATATCGGCAGACCCATGACGCGCCCCACATCGCGGACCGCCGCCTTGGCTTTCATCCTGCCGAAGGTGATGATCTGCGCGACGTTGCGCGCGCCGTATTTTTCGCGGACGTAATTGATGACCTCTTCGCGCCGCTCCGGGCAGAAATCGATGTCGAAATCCGGCATTGAAATCCGCTCGGGATTCAAGAATCGCTCGAAAAACAAACCGTGCTCAAGGGGTTCGATATCCGTGATGGCAAGGCTGTAGGCGACGATGCTCCCGGCGCCCGAACCCCGGCCGGGGCCCACGGGAATCCCGCGCCGACGGGCGAAGGCGATGAAATCCCACACGACCAGAAAGTAGGAATCGAAGCCCATTTCGTGAATCGTCTTGAGCTCGAACTCAAACCGCTTCCTGATATCCGGATCATCGTGCCGGTCATGGTATCGCCGCTTGAGCCCTTCCAAAGCCAGCTCGCGCAGGTATCCATCCTGCGTCATGCCTTCGGGCGGGTGATAATTCGGCAGCAGGCGCTGATTGGTTTTGATCTCCGCATCGCATCGCTCGGCCAGAGCCAGCGTGTTCTTGATCGCGCCGTTCAGATGACCGAACAGCGCGATCATCTGCTCCGGCGTTTTCATGTAAAATTCGTTGACGTCAAATCGGAGCCGCTTCTCCGCGTCCAGGGTCTTGCCGGTCTGGATGCAAAGCAGCACGTCGTGCATCGAGTGATCCTCGGCCCGCAGGTAATGGCAGTCGTTCGTTGCGACAAGCGGCAGACCATTCTTCTTCGCCAGAGAGAGGATGCCCTCGTTGACCTTCTTCTGCAGGTCGATGCCGTGATCCATGATCTCCATGTAGAAATTGCCCGGCCCGAAGATCTGTACGTAATCGTCGATCGAGCGTTGCGCGCCCGTCATGTCGTCATTGACGAGGTAATCCGAGACGACGCCCTTGAGGCAGGCCGAGAGGCCGATCAGGCCCCCGCCGTGTTCGGCGAGCAGTTCCTTGTCAATCCGCGGCTTGTAATAGAAACCCTCCATATAAGCGAGCGAGGTCAGGCGGGAAAGATTGCGGTAGCCTTCTTCGTTCTCGGCGAGCAGGACGAAATGCTGATTGCGCCGCGCATCGCGACTCGTGCGATCGGCGCGCCCGGTCGGCGAGACGTAAACCTCGCAGCCGATGATCGGCCGGACGCCATGCCGGCGCGCCTGCTTATAGAACTGGAGCGAGCCGAACAGATTGCCGTGATCCGTCAGCGCCACGGCCCCCATGCCCAGCTCTTTGCAGCGGTCGAAAAGCGTATCAAACCGGCAGGCGCCATCGAGCAAACTGTATTCGCTGTGCAGATGAAGATGGGCGAATTTGCCGAGGTCTGCGCCCATGGCTCGACCGCTCTCTTGGGGCCCGCCCGGCGGCGGGGGTCTTGGAATCTTGGTGGAAAATCAGGTCCGATGAATGGAGGTCATATGGGGTCATATGATCCGTCGGATCGCTTTCGCTGTGGTGGCGAATCTATCACAGTTCGAGCCGTGCGGAAAGAGCCTTGCCCGGCCCGAAAGACTGTGGGATTGTGACCGGTTGACATTCGCGATGGAAATTTGATTTCCCGCACTCAGGCGGGCTCATGTGCGGACGGTCGCTCGCGACCGCTGACGCCCGGGAACTAGCAATCGAAAGCGCATCTCAGCTATGGCAAGGCTTCGATACGGTAACCTGGAGTTCGAGCTCGATGAGGTCTGCACGACCTCCGAAGCCGATCGCGCCCTGGATTTCGCCGATGAGTTCGAGGCGGGCAACTTCCTGGCCCGTCTGGGCGATGAGCCGCTCGCTATCGCGCGCCTCCGCCGGCATGCCGCAGAGAACCTCCCGGGCCACATTTACCAACACAATCAGACTGACATCGACTTCCTGAGGCTGCGCGGGAAGCGCCTCGAAGATTTCGACGAGCCGTTGTTCAAGTGCCTGCACTCATGTGAGCAGGAGTTACTCAGCGGCGAAGGCAACCAGGAGATCGAGCGCGATGAGCCTGCGGAGACTCCGCCGGTCGAAGACATCAAGCCTCCGGAAGAAAAGAAGGGGATCAAGTTCCAAGTCGTCGATGACGCAACGGGCAAGCCGTATGCAGGCGTCGTGCTCCGCGTGCGGGATTCGGCCGATTGGCTCAAGCAAATGACCACCAATGGACGCGGCGTCGCCGAGGCCATGAAGGTCGAGTCCGGTTCATGCGTGCTCAGCTCAGATTTCAACCCTTCGGAAGCCGAGGAACGGACTCGATTGAGCGAGACTTTCCACGTCGTGCGAGTCGACGCCGGCGAAGAGATCGAAGAAGAAGCGGCCAATTCCGAAGGCCGCTCGCATCTGGCAAAGATCGACGTCCACAAGGTCGCGGGCGGCGAATCGATCAAGAGCCTCGCGGATGCAAACTCGATGCGCTGGCAGGATCTCGCATTTTTCAATTGGGGGACCGACGTCCCGGATCAGATCAACAATCACCTGCGCGACGACGTCGGCTGCACCGAAAGGACTGCCGACGACAACAACTACGTCTTCTCGAACACGGACGATCCGGGCCTAATGTATATCCCCAGCGAATTCCGCAAGACAAGTCTCGCCACCGAACAGACACACATAATTCGGGTGAAGAAAATCGGCGGCGGCGCGTAACGCCGCTGATTCGCAGCGAACTCGAAAATGGGTGACTGTCCCCTTTTTTTCAGCTAGGAGATGCGCCAGCTTGATCGCGATCGCGCGCGAGCGTTCGCGGACGCCCTCGCCTGCATCAGGCAATTTCCCGGAGGCCAATCGATTATGCAAGGACTCGGCAAGAAGTGCGTCGCCGAAGGCATCGGCACGTTCATGTTGTGTTTCATCGGCGCCGGCTCGATCGTCGCCAACGCTTGGAGCGACGGCATTGGCCTGCTTGCGATCGCCATCGCGCACGGTCTCGCCCTCTCGATCGCCGTGACGGCGACGATGAATGTCTCCGGAGGGCACATCAATCCGGTCGTCACGATCGCGATGCTCGCCACGGGCCGGATCAAGGGCTCCGATGCCGGGGCTTACATTCTGTCTCAGCTCGCCGGCGGAATCTTCGCAGGCTTCGCATTGCGAACGATCTTCACGATGCTGCCCGAAGGGGCTGCGGCTATTGACGGAGCTGCGGCCATCGAGGCGACGGGGCTCGGCACGCCCGCGCCCGGCGCAGGCGTCTCAGCGGCCGCCGCGCTGATCACTGAAATCTTCCTGACGTTCCTGCTCATTTTCGCGATCTTCGGGACGGCCGTCGATCCGCGCGCGCCGAAGATCGGCGGCTTCGGCATCGGGCTCACCATCGCGGCCGACATTCTCGTCGGTGGGCCCATCTCCGGCGCCTCGATGAACCCGGCGCGCACCTTCGGCCCCGGCCTGGCCGGCGGTGTCTGGTCGGCCCACTGGATTTACTGGGTCGGCCCCATCATCGGCGCAGTCGCTGCGGCGCTGATCTATCACCACTTTATATTGGAAAAGAACTCCGAAGGCTGACGAGCGGGTTCGTGCATACATTTGTAGTTTGCGAGCTCGGATCTGCGTGCCTCTTCGAACCCATGGTTCTCGCACCCCGGCCGAAGTTACTGATAAGCTTAAGTGCTCCGACGCGTGGTCGTAGGCGTCCGGACTTGTGCTTTCCGATAAGTGGCGAATCCCTGCGAGCCCATAACTTCTCGGATTCGAGCAGACGATGATCTTTCATCACATAACAAGTCGAAGCCGGCGCGCTCAGTACCTCGGGCTGCCTCAGATTCTGATTGCAAGAATCGTTACGTTCACGGCGCTGGGAGCGCTCGCCATCGCGACAAGTTGCTCCAAGCCGGATGCACAA
>JAJFLK010000561.1 GCA_021772735.1 Candidatus Sumerlaeota bacterium
GATCGAAGCCGAGATCTTCGCCGGCCGCAAGATCGCCGCGATCAAGCTAATCCGCGAGCCCGCTCGCGCCGACCCGCCGCCTGATACGCCTCGCCGCGACGCACCCACCACGCGACGTCTCCCGGGGATAGCAATCGGCGACGCTCGATCACCGTCCGGGAAAGATCGGGGCGACTCTTCGAGAGCGACGTCACATACATCCAGTCCAGCAGCTCGCGCGAATTGGGCAGATGGACGAGCCCCCTACGGGCGCTCCGCAGCGCGTCATCCGTTCGATCCGCGATAATTTGCAGACGCGCCAGGGCCAGGTGATTGGCTGCATCGAACGGATCCAGGGCAATGGCCGATTCGTAGGATTGCTCGATTGAGCTATAGAGTGCCTCGTCCCACCCAGCCGATCGATTTAGCCGGTTGCGCGCCATGGCCGCCCGGGCCAGATCGACGCGCGGATTATTCGGATCGAGGCGGCGGGCCCGCTCAACCGCTTTGGCATAAGCCGGCGAATCGTATGAAGTGCCGTGAAGCGAGACGAGAATTCGACGTGCTGCAATCGGCCGATAACTCCACACCACAAGGATTGAAACCCCGGCGAGCGCAAGCGCGACGGAGGCGAGGCGGAGCGCGGCCTCGCGGCGATAGGCTCGCGCGTGGGAAGCTTCTCGAACCGGATCGCTTCGGGACGAATCCGAACGGAAGCACAGCGCCAGCCATCCGGCAGCCAACAGCGTCGGAATTGAAGAGTTCGGCCCCCCGACCACGATCAGACCGATCAGAAAGTGAAAAGCCGGGGGCGCGAGCAGAGCCATCGAATGCGGCTCGTGGCCCTTGCGCGAATTCGGGACGATCGTAGCCCTGAGCACGACGAGTGAGATCATCGCCCCCGCGATGGGAGCCGCGGCTCCGTATGCGGCCATCAGCCCCCGCGTCCCGAGCCAGGATATGGCGTTGGGGCCACCGGGCTCGGCCATGACGTTCAGCATTCGAAGAACAACGGCTCGGCCCCATCCGAGCCCGACCGACCGGCTCCACAACAGTGAGGCGTGATCGAAGAGCCGACTATCCCCGCCCGACATCGCCGCGAGTACGTTGCTGCTATATCGAACGCAGATCCACGCGACCAGACACCCCGAGGCCAGCGCGCCGACTTGCGTGCCGAACGCCCAAGCCGGACGATGTGACGCGCCGGCCCGGACTTGTGCCGATCGAGCTATCTGCCCGGCCGAACCGTCCCGTGCTCCCCCGCTGATAAATCCCGCCCACAGCAGGCTCAGAAGCAGGGGAAGCACATCGGGTGTGAACACGAAATGCGCCATCCGCGACTCAGGCGATCCGAAGTAAATGAGAAGCCGGGCAAGCAGGATCACGACCAGGCACGCGATCCAACCGCGCAAGGCCAGGGACGGCGACCTCCTGGCGAGCGATGCGAACGAGACGGCGAAGAGCCCCGCGATCGCAATATCCATGATCTCTCGCGAGGCAAGACTCGTCATCGGCCCCCGCCCTGCGACCCAGGCTCGGACCAAAGCGACCGCGCAAATAGCGACGACGTATTTTGTGAGGCGTCGATGCCCCGCGATGCTCTCTTCGCCCGCGCCACGGCTCGCACCAGAACGCGAATCGAACAGAACCGGCAGGATCGAGACCGCCAATAGCACAATCGGCCACCAGGCGAGCGTGCTCGAAAGCACCTCGTCATCGGCGAGTGCGCGGGCGGCAAAGGCTAGATGATTGTCCGCCTCGATTCCCGCGAGCACGAAGGCGAACGCAACACAAACGACCTGGGCGATCAGGACAGCGGATTGCGAACGAGTCATCAAGGGCGCACTCGCCCGGGCGGTGGGGTGATCAGTCGTCATTAAGAAGCAACGCGGGAGGGCCGACCGGGGGCTCTCCGCGTGGGCGTATCACAATACATCACCCCACGCTCCGGCGTCACCGGCATGATTCGCGAAATCGAAGAAACGGACAATCCGACTCAGCGCATGAAGTCGGGAATTATCTCGCCACGGACAACGTCGCTGAGAGTCTCGCGCCTGCGGATCTCGTAGTGGCGGCGACCCTTGACCATCACCTCGGCCGGGCGGGGACGCGAGTTATAATTTGATGCCATCGCCATGGCGTACGCGCCCGCATCGTGAACGATGAGCAAGTCCCCGGATTTGAGCGCGGGCAGGCGCCGCTCCTTGCCGAGGAAATCCGCGGATTCGCATATCGGCCCGACGATATCGTATTGCTTGCGGCGACCTCCGCGCGGCTCGGATAGAGCAATTCGATGGAACGCGCTGTAGAGCGCGGGACGCAGCAGGTCGTTCATCGCCCCATCGACGATGGCGAAGTTCTTCACGTCGCCGAGTTTGATATATTCCACACGGGTGATGAAAAACCCGGCGGGCCCGGCGATCGGACGGCCCGGCTCTAGAATCAGGCGCACCCCGAGCGGCTCGATCAATGGTATCAGCTCGCGTCCGAGGGCATCCATATCCATCGGATTGATGCCGTTCTCATAATCGATGCCGAACCCGCCGCCAAGGTTGAGCGTGTCGATCGTATGGCCATCGCGCCGGAGGAACTCGATCAGCTCGGTGAGGCGGCCCAGCGATTTCACATAGGCTTCGGGCTTCATGATCTGCGAGCCGATGTGCGCGTGCAGCCCCCGCAAGTCAATGCCGCGCAGCTTTGAGACCCGGCGGAAAACCCTGCGGGCGACGTGGAAAGGGATGCCGAATTTGTTCTCTTTCTTGCCGGTCGAAATGTACCGATGAGTCGAGGCATCGACATCAGGATTGATGCGAAGCGCGGCTGGAGCCGAAACTCGCAGACGACATCCAGCGGCGGCGATCGCCTCGGCCTCGGGTTCGCTCTCGATATTGAACAGGCCGATGCCTGCGTCGAGCGCGGCCTCGATCTCGCGGCGGCTCTTGCCGACGCCGGCAAAAACGATCTTCGCCGGATCGACGCCCGCGGCCAGCCCGCGTTCGAGCTCGCCGATCGAAACGATATCAAGCCCGGCGCCCTGCTCGACAAGAGTGCGGATAACCGCTGCGGAGCTATTGCACTTAACCGAGTATGCGATGAGCGGGTCAATCGACGCGAAGGCCCGTGCGATGCGTCCGAAGTTCTCGACCAGCGCCGTATGGCTATAGACGTAGAGCGGCGTGCCGTATTTGCGCGCGAGCGTCGCGATCTTCACGCCTTCGACGCGTTCGCACGGCGGGCAGTCGGCTGGCCCAGCGGAAGATGTCGATTTTCTTGTCGTCACGGATTCGTCGTTCAACCTCGCGTCAGGGGGCTCGAATCGCGCAATATATCGCCGCTGCCGCGCGGCATCAATTGAAATTGGCCACATGCGTCGAAACGGAGCTTGTCCGCTCGTGGAGCATCTGTGATATTCGTGCGCGCCGGGGCACGACGCGGCCCATGGCGAGGAGCGGATGAGCCGACCGAAACTGACAGCACCCAATGAGATCGACGCCGAGCCCATCGTCTGGACGGGCCCCGACGGCTGGAGCGGCAGCGCCATCAGGCAGTTCTCCGAATTCGCCTTTCACGAGCTGCCCTGGCGTCAGCTCAAAAAGGCTGGTCGATCGCGCGGCTCGATCCAATGCGTCAAGGCTTCAAGGTCGAGACGCGTCTTTCGAATCGCCGAAGAACAGGCGAACCTTCGGGCTCAATCCGCCGAGGTCACATACGCGAAGCGATATCTGGTCAACAACTGGCGGCGCCGGCTAAGCAATCAGATTGTGGGCTCCAAGGCGGCGCGCGAGTTTTCGCTCGGCCACGAACTGCTCGCTGCTGGAATTCCCACTCCCCTGCCCCTCGCATTTGCCGAACACCGGCGAGATTTTTTCGCGCCCGATCCGCGCGGCCGAAAAAAGAAACTGCCCGCAGCCAGTTATCTGCTGACGCTTGAATGGCCCAACGCGGGATCGCTTCGCGAGCAAACGATCGAGCGGCGCGATGATCCCAAAGCTGTCGAAGTGATCTGGGCGCGTGCGGCCGGATTTCTTGCCCGGGCACACCAGCAAGGTTTTTATCACGACGATTGTTCGGCCGAACACATCCTCGTCGCCCCAGGCGCAGCCGAGGGCAAACAGGGGGGTGGAGCCAAGAGCAGCGGGCGTAAATCGCCTGCTTCGGACTTCGCATTTATCGACATCGACAACGGGCGAATGCTCGACGGCCCGGTATCGACCGGGCGCAGATGGATCAATCTGTTTCAACTGATTCGTTCGATGACGAAGCGATCGTTCGCGCCAGACCTTCGCGAGAGGTTCGTCGCGGCGTATCTCGTCGAAGCAAGAATGGAGTCCGAGTTCGGTCTTGAGCGCGCGTGCCGGTGCATTGATTCGGTCGCGCGTCGCAAAATCGGACGCCCTGTGATGAGGGGTTAAGACTCGGCATCTATCCCCGGTCGATTCAGAGACGTGCGGGACGGGGATCGCGGTTGTCACGGGGCGACGCTGTATGTTAGAAGTTCGGGGGAGCGCGCAGTGTTCACCGGCATGATCGGGCCGGACGCGCCGATGAATTTCAGGCATGGGCGGGGATCGCCCGAGGACCGAGGGGATGCCATGAGCGAAGAGCTGGTCAATCATTACAAGCCGGATGAGCGGGATATTCTATTCCTGCTCTTCGAGCAGTTTCGTATTCAGGACTATCTGGGCAAGGCGCCATACGATGCGTTCGGCGAGGACGACGCGCGAATGATCATCAACGAGGCGATCAAGTTCACGACGCGTGAGGTCGGAACTCTAAACTCATATGTCGACCGCGAGGGCTGCAAGCACGACCCGCAGGCCGGGACGGTCACGGTGCCGCCCTTGATGAAAGAGCTGCAACGCAAGTACGAGGAAAACGGCTGGCACCTCCTGCGTGCGCCCGAGGAATGGGGCGGACAGGATGCGCCACATGCGGTGTCGCTCGCGGTGAGCGAATTCTTCTCAGGCGCATGCGCCGCCTGGGCGATGTATACGGGCCTCACCCTGGGCGCCGCAAGATTGATTCATACGTTCGGCACCGAGGAGCAACGCGCGCTTTACTGCCCGAGGATGTATGGCGGCGAATGGATGGGCACCATGTGCCTGACCGAACCGGCCGCAGGATCCGAGGTCGGGCGCAACGCCGCGACCGCGGTCAAGAACGACGACGGAACTTACAAGATCACCGGCACGAAGATCTTTATCTCCGGCGGCGATCACGACATGACGGACAACATCATCCATCTTGCTCTCGCGCGGATCGAAGGCGCGGCCCGAGGGACCAAGGGACTGTCACTTTTCATCGTGCCGAAAATGAGAATCAATGACGATGGATCGGTCGGCGAATCCAATGACGTTATCTGCCGGGGCATCGAGAACAAGATGGGGATCAAGGCCTCGGCGACGGCGACTCTCAACTTCGGCGATAATGAAGCCTGCACGGGCTACCTGCTCGGCAGCGAGGAGCACAAAGGCATCTCGCAGATGTTTCAGATGATGAACGAGGCGCGCATCGGCACCGGCATGCAGGCGCTCTCGCAGGCTTCTTCGGCGTATCTGAACGCCGTAGGCTACGCGCGCGAACGCGTGCAGGGCAAGCCTTTCGCGGATATCGCCACCGGCAAGCGCGGCGATAGCGTAACGATCATTCATCATGAAGATATCCGCCGAATGCTGCTGGAGATGAAGTGCAAGGTCGAGGGCATGCGGGCTCTGACGCTCAAGCTCGCGGCCCACGGCGATCGGGCGGCTGTGGCCGGCGAAGGCAGCGAGGCAGCCTCCAAGGAACTCGGATACGTCGAACTGCTCACGCCGCTGGTCAAGGCTTACCTCTCGGACCAGGGGTTTCGGGTCTCCGAGCTCGCGATCCAGGTCTATGGCGGATACGGGTACATCAAGGATTACCCTGTTGAGCAATACTGCCGCGACATCAAGATTCAATCGCTTTACGAGGGAACGAACTATATCCAGTCCCTTGATCTGGTCGGGCGTAAATTGAACCAGGGCGGCGGCGCGCTCGTGCGCCAGCTCGCCGAAGACATCACGCGACTCGTCAAAGAGCACGAAGCCGACGAGGTTTTTGGCTCCGACGCGAAGGCCCTGGGAGAAGCGCTGGGCCATATGACGGGTACAACGATGCAATTCATGAAGTTCTTTCAGGAGGGTCAGCACCAACTCATCCCGCTCGCCGCAACGCGATTCCTGGAGATGATGGCCGAGGTGACGTGTGCCTACCTGCTGCTTGAAGGCGCAGTGATCGCCCACGAGAAAATGCAGGAGCTATCGGAGACGGATCGAGATTACAGCTTCTATGCGGGGAAAATTCACTCGGCCCGCTTCTTCATCCGTAACATCCTGCCCGGAGTCAAGATGAAGGCAGAGGTCATCGCTTCGAGGGACAAAACGGCGATCGATATTGCGGATCACCACTTTCCGATGGTGGGCGCGGATTGATCCGTCCCGACACCCAATGCTGCGCGTGACCGTGAACACTCCTCGAACAAAGCGAAAGCCTCCGACGTCGGTCGGAGGCTTTCCAATTTTCTGCGATGCCGCGCGGATACTCTTGCGATCAATCCAGAAGCGAACGCAGCGAATCGAGGATGCCTCGGAAAACTGACTTCTTCGCGGCGCGCTTGGTGCTGGGGCTCGGAGCAACCTCGGTCGCTTCGCTTTGAGTCTCGGCCTTGGGCTCGGGCTGGGAAGCCTCGCTCGCCGCCTCGGGCTCAGCGGTTTCCTCGGGCGGATTCAACACGTCGTCGCGAGCGTCGAGCGTTTCGCCGATCTCTTCGATGATCCCATTGAGCGTAATCGGAGATGAAAACGCAGATTCCTCCCGCGCGACGATCGCCGTTTCAAGCACGGGGACGGTATGGGCGTCGCCGGCAGTCCGCTCGAAGTGGTTGGTCACCGAATTGGCGAACTGGATGAGCATCGCCATCTCGCGGTGCTCCTCCGGAGCCTCGCCGGGATCGTGATGGAAAGCGACCGCGTCCAGAATCCAGCCCGGCAGATTCCAATTGTCCAGCAAGTGCGCCCCAAGCAGGGCATGATCGACGCCGAAGATATGCATCTCGGCCTCGTGGAGCGGGATCTGCGTGACGTGCGCCATCTCCAGCGCCTTCTCGAAATCATCAGTCATATGAACCGCAAGGACCACCTTGCCGATGTCGTGGAGCAGCCCAGCTAGATAGAGTTCGCCGGGCATGGCCGTGACGAGAAGCTGCGGCCGGCCGAGCATGCGGGCGGCAACCGCGGTGGACCATGAATGGCTCCAGAAATCATCCGCGCTGAAGTGCTTGAGCGTCGGGCATTCGGGCATGATTGCCTTGATCAGATAAAAGTTCAGATAGTTCAACGTCTCGTCGAGGCCGACCAGCGAGATGGCGTGACTGACGCTCGTCACTTCACGCCGCACTCCGTAGTAAACCGAATTCGAAACACGCAAAATACGCGCGACGAGCGTCGGGTCCCTTTCGACAAGCGAGACCAGCTCTCGCATATCTATTGATTCGATCGGCTTGCGAATGATCGAGAGAAGCTCCAACCCAAGCGCCGGAATCGAGGGCAGCGAAGCTCCCCGGTCCACCAATGCGTGCACCCGATCCGTCATATCCTGGCTGATCGTTGACATACTTTTACCTCTTTTTCAGCTCGATCCCTACCGGCAGGGCGCGGTCGCGCGAAGAGTCTCTTCCATCACACCGCCCCATGCCCTTATCGGGCCCGTCCCCCCCAATAGTTGAGCGTAAATTGGGATTTAGGCGATTAAGCAGAGGCTTGCCCGCAAGTGCAAACGAGTCGATGCAATTCACTCGCATGGCTCAAGACATTAATGTTATACCTTCGCCCCGCCACCGCCCCGGCATCTCGGAGACCGGCGTTGTTGTAATCCGCGGCGCGCCGCAATAGAGTGTTGCGGCTCGGTTTTTACCTCACAGAGCGCCCCGAGGCAGGGCAACCACGTTTCCGCATTGACCGAATTTCCCAAGGCAGGATCGTCAAGAATGAGCAGGGTTTACAATTTCAGCGCTGGGCCGGCAACGCTGCCCGAAGAGGTTCTGGCCGAAGCTCGCGATCAGCTCCTGGATTACTCCGCAAGCGGCATGTCGATCCTGGAATCGAGCCATCGGGGCGCCGAATTCAAAGCCATCCACGCCGAGGCGATCTCAAACCTCCGCGATCTGCTTGGCGTCGGCGAAGACCACGAAATCCTATTACTCCAGGGCGGCGCGACCCTTCAGTTTGCGATGGTTCCGCTGAACCTTCTCGCGCCTGGTGCTGTTGCGGACTACGCGCTCTCGGGCGCTTGGGCGGCCAAGGCGTTCAAAGAAGCTTCGTCTGTCGGCACCGTGAGGGCGGCGGCAGATTGTTCGGCAGACCGGCCCGCCCGCATGCCGCAATCCGCCGAACTCGATCTAACCCCGGGCGCCGCGTATCTGCACATCACGACGAACGAGACGATCTCGGGCGCGCAGTGGCATGAGCTCCCTACGCCCGAGGCCCCGCTCATCGCCGATATGTCTTCGGACATTCTTTCGCACCCGATCGATGCGAACGCCTTCGACCTGATCTTCGCCGGGGCACAAAAAAACCTCGGCCCCTCCGGCGTGACGCTCGTCGTCATTCGACGGGCCCTCATGGATCGGGTGCCCGATAGCGTGCCTCCAATGTTGCGATACCGGACGCACGCCGAGGCAGGATCTATGTATAATACGCCCCCGTGCTTCGGCATTTATCTGCTGATGTTGGTGACCCGCTGGCTCAAGGGTCTGGGCGGCGTCGATGCCATCGCCGAGCGCAACCGCGCCAAGGCCACGAAGCTTTATTCGGCGATCGACACGACGGACTATTTTACGGGCAGCGCGGCGATCGATTGCAGATCCGAGATGAACGTGACGTTTCGCCTGCCGAGCGAAGAGCTTGAAGCCAAATTCGTCGCAGAGGCCGCAGCCGCAGGGATGAAGGGTCTCAAGGGCCATCGATCGGTCGGGGGGATTCGCGCGTCGATATACAACGCATGCCCGCCCGAAGCCGTCGATGCGTTGGTCTCGTTCATGGCAGATTTTGAGCGGCGCAACGGATAGCCCTCACGCCCTCACGCCCGGTCGCGCGGCCTGGGAGGGCGAGGCTGGCAAGGTTCTAACGTCTGACAAAAACGAAGCTCCCCCTCGAGACGCGGCGCTTTGCCGGAGGATATGATATGGCGCGCAAGTTTCTGATCGACACAGACACGGCATCGGACGACGCCGTCGCCCTGATCATGGCGCTGCGTTCGCCTGAGGTCGAAGTGGAGGCGATCACGCTGGTGAGCGGCAACGTGCCGCTCGATCAAGGCGTGCGCAATGCGCTCTATACCGTCGAGCTTTGCGCGAGTTCTGTGCCGGTTTATGCCGGCGCCGCTCAGCCGCTCGTTCGCAAAGCGGTTTACGCCGAATGGTTCCACGGCCGCGATGGTCTCGGCGATCAGGGATACGACACGCCTAAAATCAAGGCCGAAGCCACTCATGCCATCGATGCGATCATTGAGACGATCAAATCCAATCCCGGCATTGAGATCGTAACGCTGGCGCCGCTGACGAACATCGCCCTGGCACTTGGGCGTGCGCCCGAGATCGCCGAACAAGTTTCGCGCGTCGTGGTGATGGGCGGGGCGCCGTGCACCGTAGGCAATGTCACTCCGGCAGCGGAATATAATGTCTGGGTGGACCCCGAAGCCGCGCGAATGGTTTTCCATGCCCGATGGCCGATTGAAATGATCGGCTGGCAGCTGTGCCGGGGCAAGGCCAACTTACGGCCCGATGATATCGAGTTCGTTCGGGGCCTGGATACGCCTCTCGCGCATTTCACGATTGATTGCAACGCAACCGGCATGGAGGCAAACCGTATTCAGTCCGGAGACATCGGCATATCGCTGCCCGATCCGATCGCGATGGCGATCGCGATCGATCCTTCGATCTGCACATCATCGAGCATGCATCGAGTGGAGATCGAAACGCAGAGCGAGCTGACTCGAGGGATGACGGTCGTCGATCGGCTGGGCGTCGCGCTCGACGATCGCAATCGAGCGACTTGGGATGAGCTCGCCGAAGCCGATCCGAACGTCAAAGTCTGCTGGGAGATCGATATCGAGCGCTGGAAAGAGCTTCTCTACTCGACGCTGATATGAGCGAGTGTTTGAGCGGGGCATGAAGTTTCGCAGAAGCAAGATCGGGCGTTGCCTTTCGGCTGCCGGCACATTAATAATGGAGCGGTAATGTGAGTCGGGCAGATGAGCGTCAGCGGGTGCGGCTCAGACGAAGGATTGTGAGCAATATGGCAGGTTCAAAGGTGAAGGCCTATGTCATCGGCGTCGGTGGAGGGTCGGGTTCGGGCAAGACAACGGTGGTGCATAAGCTTGCCGACCGCGTCGGCCGGGAAAGCACGCTGATCGTCCACCATGATTCGTATTATCGAGACCGACCCGACCTGACCTTTGAAGAACGATGCAGGATCAATTTCGATCATCCTGATTCGCTAGAAACCCGGCTCCTCATCTCGCACATACGGCAGCTCCGCGAAGGCGCCCCGGTCGAAGTGCCGATCTACGATTTCTCGCGTCATACACGCGTCGAAGCCGTGGAATCCGCAGAGCCGATGCCGATCATCATAGTCGAAGGAATCCTGGTCCTCGCCGAGCCGAAACTGCGAGAGCTGATGGACCTGAAGGTTTTCGTGGATACGGACGCGGATCTAAGACTTGTCCGCCGGATGCGTCGCGACGTCGCCGAGCGCGGGCGCACGCACGAGTCGGTCGTCGATCAATACCTCGAAACCGTCAAACCCATGCACGAGCAGTTCGTGGACCCCTCGAAACGATTCGCCGACCTGATCGTCCCCGAGGGCGGGAATAACCACGTCGCCATCGGTGTGCTCGTGGCAAAAATTCAGTCCATCCTGAGGGGAAGCGATCAGGGCGAAAAGCCCGCAAGCCTCGCGGGCACCGGCTGAGCCCTCTGAAGAATTCCGATAGTTGTTCCGTGAATGAGCTTCCGTCAGTCCAGAACGACGAGCTGATCCGAGGACATAACCGTTATCCGCGAAGTGCCCTGGTAATCCTCCACATCGCCGACGAGGCGCACCAGCCGGCCCGAGAAACGATCCCGCGGCTGGCCGGGGAAAAGCACTCGGCTTGAAGCCGGGATGAACGCCGAAATATTGTTGCGATAATCCTCGTCAAAACTCAGGAAGATCGCCGTCCCGCTGTCGTAGACGTGAGCGATCCGGCCCTGAGTCGAAATCGTCTGTCCGGTATAAAGGCCAGCTCCGGCCCACGCCACTTCGAGCGCACCAAAGTCGGAAGCGCTGGATGCAGAAGACGCGATATCCGAAACACTCCGGCCGGTTTCGGCGGCGCCGGAGGCGCCAGCGGCCACGGCGGCCTCCGCGGTGACGATTTCGATCTGAGAAGGACTCGGGATGATGATCTGCGGACGGCCATCACGATCCGTGACCTGACCGGTGATCCTTACATTCTTATCAATGTAGAGTGTTTCCGGCGTGCCCCCGAATTGGCCGAAGTTCTCCGAAAGAATCACGCCGGAAACATAGGTTCGGTAATCGGGGTCGAAGTTCAGGTAACAGACACTGCCGATATTGGAGGCGCCGACGATCTTGCCTTCGACGACCACTTCGGAGCCCATGTATTTGCGAGCCTCGCGCCAGTCGACAACAGGCAGACCGGAAGCCAGGCGGCTTGCCATCGCGGGCTGTGCGGGTGCAGGCACACGACGGGCCTGGGCGAAGGGTGCAGGCGCAGTCTGCGCCACAATTGGTGTTGCCGATCGGGACGGAGCAACCGGTGCGACTGCCGGCCGCGCCACGACCGGAGCTGCCGAACGGGGAGGCGTAACCGGGGCGACCGCAGGCCGGGCCGCGACCGGAGCAGTCGAAATTGGCGGGGCGCCGGGGGCGGCCGGGCGGGGAGGCGCGCCGGCTCGAGAAGGCGCCGCAGCAGCGGCGCCAACGACTGTTATCTGATCGGGACCGTCGATGATGATTTGGGGACGGCCTCTATATTCAGAGATTTCGCCCGAAACACGGATCGACTTGTTGAGATAGAAATTCT
>JAJFLK010000562.1 GCA_021772735.1 Candidatus Sumerlaeota bacterium
TCATGGACCTGGTCGCGCGATCCGCAAATCGACGGGCCGGCAGTTCAAAATTCCGAGTCGCGGGGGTTTTCGATTCCGGATATTTCGCGTTCGATTCGGTCAGCGCGTTCATATCCAAAGGTACGGCCGATCGGGTCTTCAATCTCGCCGGGGCGGCCGATTTCATTTACATCAAACTCGACGATCCATTCGAGGCCGAGCGATTCGCCCGAAGGCTCGATCTCAAGCTCGATGCCGACCTCACCGTGAGTTCATGGGAAGCCGAGCAGGGCGCGTTCTTTGAATCCATCAAGATCCAAAAAGCTGCACTGTTTCTCATTCTCATGCTGATCATTCTCGTCGCGGGCCTGAACATCATCGGCACGCTGATCCTGATGGTGATCGAAAAGACGTCCGAGATCGGTATCATCAAGGCCTTCGGCGGGTCGAACGCGATGGTTCGCCGGACGTTTCTCTATGCGGGCGGGATTATCGGCGTGCTCGGCACGGGAATCGGCCTGGCGCTCGGCATCGCCGGATGCCTCATCTTAAAGTACGGGATCGAACTCGATATGCCGCCTTCGGTTTACAATTTCGAGCACTTGCCGGTCGTCGTCAAACCGCTGACCGTGGCCGTGATCGTCTTCAGTTCGATCGCCGTGTGTCTGCTATCGGCCCTGTTCCCGGCGATTTCCGCTTCGCGCCTGGACCCCGTGGAGGCCCTGCGCCATGAGTAAGATTCTTGAGGTTCGCGACCTGCACAGGAGTTATCACGATGGGCGGCGCGAGCTGAACGTCCTGCGCGGCGCGGAGATGAGCGTCGGCGCGGGCGAGGTCATCGCCGTGATCGGCATGTCGGGCGCGGGCAAATCCACGCTGCTGCATCTGCTCGGCGGCCTGGATCGGCCCGATAAAGGTTCGATCGCGTTCGGCGGCGAAGAGATTACCGCCTGGCCGCGCGAGCGCATGGACCGATTTCGCAATCGCTCGATAGGCTTCGTTTTCCAATTCCATCATCTGCTTCCCGAGTTTACGGCCCTGGAAAACGTGATGATGCCCGCGCTGGTCGCGAGGGAATCCAAATCCGCCGCCCGCGCCAAAGCCCGCGAGCTGCTCGAACTCGTCGGACTCGACGAGCGCGAGCGTCACCTGCCTTCGAAACTCTCCGGCGGCGAGGCGCAACGCGTGGCCCTTGCCCGGGCGCTGGTCAACGAGCCCCGCCTGCTTCTGGCCGATGAGCCGACGGGCAATCTCGATCCGAGAACCGGGGAGAAGATCATCGATATTCTGTGGAAGACGGTCGGCGGCGGCGATCGGGCGCTCATTATCGTCACGCACGAACCGCTGATTGCCGAGCGCGCACACCGCATTCTTCGCCTGAAAAAAGGCCGCCTGGTTGCTGTCGATCGATCCGATCTCGCCCGCCAAATGGGGGCCTGAGGCCCGGGGGGCTTAGCCCCGCTTTAGGTTTAGGGCCGGGGCAAATGACCGACGGCCCGCGCAATTGACCACGCCCTGTATTGTACGGGGGTCCAGGGGGATCTCGACCCCCCTGGGATAGGGTTCCTCCGGATGGGGTTCCTTTGGATTCTCTTTCATTGGGTTTGTCAGCCCCGTTCTCCGCCGCCGAATTCCCCGCTCTTGTCTTTGAAGATTCCATACTCGCGCCCGCGCCATTGCGTCGGTTGCCGCGTCAGTGATCTCAGGGCCGAGGCGAGGCCGAGAACGATGATCGCGCCGCCCATCACGGGCATGAGCAAAACGTAGAGCGTGCCGGGACGTCCGCCGAGACTGTCCGAGCCGACGCGCGCGAAGACCACCGCTGTGATTTGCAAGAGCGGCAGCACCGTCGAGCGCCATCCATCCCATCCGAACGACTCGCCAAAGACAAACCACACCGCCGGCAGAACGAAAACCAACGCCGACCACGCGCATACGGAGAGCAGGATCAGCCAACTGAATTCAAGGCCGGAGAAAATATTCTTCGTCAGTCCCTCCCAGACTTCGCCGCCGGTGCGATACATCGTGACGCTGACGTGATCGGCGATGTGACAGAACCCCAATTTGCGCCCCGCCTCTTTGACGCGCCGGGTGAGCGTGATGTCCTCGACAATCTCTCCCTTGACGCACTGGTGCCCGCCGATCGCGTCGTAGGCCTCGCGTTTGAACAACAGGAATGCGCCCGACCCGGCGGCCGCGCGGGGCAGTTTCGGGTTCTCAAGCAGGGAGAGGGGAGTGAGCGCGTAGGTGAACATCACGTAGATCGGCACGATGAGCTGCGCCCAGAATCCTTCGCCCAGCAGCCGGGGGACGCCGGTCAGCAGGTCCGCATCGCCGGTCCGCGCCACCTCGATTGCGTAGCTCAACGCGTCGGGCTCGAATTTGGAATCCGCGTCGGTGAAAAGCAGAAACTCGCCTCGCGCTTCGCGCTGCATCTGATCGCACGCATGACTCTTGCCGATCCAGCCGGGCGGGAGATCGGCGCCTCGGATCAATCTTACGTGCTCCGAGCGCGCCGCGATCTCTTCAACGATTTGCGCAGTTGCGTCGTCCGAGCAATCGTCGAGCACGAGGACCTCGAACATCGCTCGGCCCTGATCGTCGGCGTATTGCATCGCGGCCAGGGATTCGACGCTGCGGCGGATATTGGCTTGCTCATTGCGTGCCGGCACGCAGACCGATACGAACGGCCTCTCGGCAGGGGCGATTCGCACGCGCGCCCGGCGGGCCGATCGCGCAATGACGAGACGACGATTCAAGACGTGCGTCGCGGCCAGCGCCAGGCACAGGAGGGTCTGGAAGAGAAGGAGGAGAGTCATGGGCATGGGATCGGACATCGTTCAGGTCGCTTGCTTTACGGTAATGTAGGCGTGCCAAATCCGCATGCGTGCGGGGCATCTTTGCACATTTTTGTCCGCTTTTCCCGAGTTCATCATATCACGCGTGCCGCGAGAGTAGATTTCACAGGATCCCAAGGAATAACTCGTGGCGAAGGACACGCAAAACATTTAACTTGCGCCGCCCACATGCCGAGGAGTAGCATTGTCTGTCGGCATCTGACCGGCGATAAGGCGCACAGCAGGGTCCCAAACACGGATCGCGTTATTTTCCCCAGTTCTTAACCCCATACCAAATATTTCTGTTGTATCGGTTGGAAGGTTGAACGCGCAGACGCTCGCGCTCCAATGAGAGCCGTGTGGACCTGCGCAGAAAGCACTTATATGAGTTCGCAAACGAAGAACCCGACCGAAAAAAGATCGGGCTTCGCACAATTTCGCCTCGGGGCGTCTATCTTGAAGGGCGTCGAAGCCCTCGGGTTCGATGAGCCCCGGCCGGTCCAGGCCGCCACGATTCCGGCAGGCCTGTTGGGACGGGATGTCATGGGCCTCGCCCAGACCGGAACAGGCAAGACCGCAGCCTTCGCGCTGCCGATTCTTGAGAATTTGATGGGCGAGAAAACGCGCGGGATTCGCGCGCTGATCCTCGCCCCGACCCGCGAGCTGGCCCGGCAGATTGATGCCGAAATCCGGCAGCTTGCCAAGTTCACCCGTGTCCGCACGACGACGGTTTTCGGCGGAGTGCCGATGGGCGCTCAGATCAGAACCCTCTCGCAAGGCCCCCAGATCGTCGTCGCCTGCCCCGGCCGGCTGCTCGATCTCCACCAGCGGCGGG
>JAJFLK010000563.1 GCA_021772735.1 Candidatus Sumerlaeota bacterium
GCCTGACGGGGCTTTGTGCCTTCGCAAGCACTGGCGAGATGCGCGCTTACCTCGATCGGGGAATAAGCGATCGAGGCGACGGATTCAACAACGAGTTTGGCTATGGCGCGTCTATAACGTTCAAGGACGACTTGCGCGACAAAGTCCAGGCCCTTGTATTGACAATTCAGCTGGGCTCCAGCCTGCTGCGCTCGCTCTGAACACGATCATGTCCCTCCCTTTTATTTTGGCGCCTCGACGTGCCTTGTTGATCGTCCTGGCAATCTGGCTGGGCGGTCGCTCGCCTGTGGGCGCCGCCACGCTCGAGTATGAAGGCGGATCGGTCGAGATCGTTCGCGACAAAAGCGGGATCAATCACGTCGCTGCGCAATCCCACGGCGGCGTCTGGTTTGGGCAGGGGTACGCCGCGGCACAAGATCGCTTTTGGCGGATGGAGATCAATCGCTGCGATGCGCGCGGGCAGTTCGCCGAATTCGGCCTGTGGCGCGATATGGATAGTTTGAGCCGAGAGGGCGCGATCTGGCATGACGTATATATCCGGCGTGAAGTGCGGCCCGAAGCCGAGCAGGAATTTCGACTCGGGCGGTTGCGCCCGGATGTCACTCGTGCGCTGGAGGCTTACGCCGATGGCGTAAACGCCTGGCTCGAAGGCGCCCGCGCGGCCGGTGAATTGCCCTCGGAATACGCCGAGCTGGAGATTGAGGCGCGGCCCTGGTCGGCAGCCGATTCGCTGGCGATCGACGATCTCGTTGCCGAGCGGTTTGGCAACGGCGGCTGGGAGGCGTGCATGCTGCTCCAGTATCGCGATGATCTGGTGCGCAGCTTCGCCGAGCGTGGCCTGCCTTCAGCCGATGCGATGGCCTTGTTTAACGATTTGTTTTCCTGGCGCGATACCGCCGCTCCGACCATTCAGCCCCGAACCGACCCTTCGGGCGGGGGGCGCTTTGACGTCGCCGATTGGCCCAATAATGGAATTGCGCTGCCGAACCCGGAGTCGAGCGTCGATCTGGATCTGTTGAGGCAATACATTAAAGAACGGATGGCCGTCAGGAAGGTCTCTGGGAGGGAGGGATTGATCGAGGATTGGGGCGCGATTGCAAGCGCGGTCGGGCCCTCGCGCACCGCCTCAGGCCGGCCCATGCTGATGAGCGCCATGAGAGGGGGCTCTTCGGGAAAGACGTTTATCCAGGAAGTTCATATCAGCGGACCGGGTGCGTCCGAGGATTCCGCTTCGCTGAACGCCCGGGGTATCGCGATCGCCGGACTTCCCGGGCTCCTGACGGGCGCGAACGACCGAACGGCCTGGGCGCTGACTTCAGGCCGAGGCAAGACGACGGATTTTTACTTCGAGACCACCGGCCCCGTCGTTCACCGCCGATATGCTTTCCGCGGCGTGTGGATGCGGATGGATGAGCGCGTGGATCCGATTAAGATCTATGGCGCCGCCGACGGCGAAGAACAAATCGAAAGCAGGTTTTTCAAGACGATCCATGGGACTGTTCTTCGATTCTCCGAGCGCGACGCCCGGCAGGCGCTCGTGATGATGCGGCCCTGGGAGTCCAGTTACGGCGTTTCGATCAGCGGATTTTTCATCGCCCTGACGAGCATGGACGAGGAGGCGGATTTCGGCAACGCCTGCCGATCGGCCTACTCCAGTCATCACGCCTTCTACGCCGATGTCGAAGGGAACTTTGCGTTCGCCATGACCGGAAGATATCCCGAGTACGAATCCCGGCACGACCTTCGGCTTCCAATTCTCGGAACCGGCGCATTCGATCGGATCGGAACGCGCAACTCGGCCTGGAATCCGAGCAGCATCAATCCGAGCCAGGGATACTTGATGGGTTGGAACAGCAAACCGGCCTTGAGATGGCCGACGTGGCACGGCTCCATCTTTTGGGGCAGCCGGCTTGAGAACGTCCTCGCCTCGGCGGGCGACCTTTCTGAAGCGTCGCTGTTTGATGCGCTCGCCGAGTCCGCGAGCGACGATTATGTTGCCCGTTCCATACAGCCGTTCCTCGGCGCGCTTTCGGCCGAGAGTCTGGGCGATCGCGCGCCGGATTACACCGAGGCCGCCCGGATGATGCTCGAATACAATGCGACGCTCCGCCGAGGCAGCATCGGCCAGACGCTTTACGAGGCCTTCATTCCGGATTTGATTCGCGCAATTTACGCCGATGAAATGCCCTTTGTCTTCGAGGATGCCGCCTACCTGAACGGGCCGGGGTCCGAAGTGATGCAACGCAATTTGACGGGTTTGCTCCATCGGCAGATCGGCGACGATCCCGATCGCCTGCCAAAGGGGGCGGATTACCTGAACGGACGGACCGCCGACGAGGTCATCGTCGAGACGTTCGTTGCGACAGTCGAGCGTCTGAAGCGTGAACTCGGCTCTGACGTCGTCGCGTGGGGACATCCGACCGGAGAACGCGGGCTGGACCTGGGCATGGGCGAACGGCTATTCGATCCGCTCCGCAGCGATGGGTTCGTGCAGATATGGCATCTGGGCGATGAGGTTACGGGAATGAAATACACCGACGGGCAGCCCGGGGGCGAGGCGATCGGACTGCGCATGCCCGAGGCACCCTGACCGCGCGGGGACGCCCAAGCAGGGCGAGAAGGAGAACAAGATTGAGCCGCGAAATTCGAATCGGAATGATCGGTTATCAGTTCATGGGTCGAGCGCACAGCAATGCGCTTCGGCAAGTCGCGCCATTCATGACGCCGAAGCTGACCCCGCGAATGGTGGCCGTCTGCGGTCGAGACAAGAAAGCCGTCGGGAAATTCGCGCGTCGGTTCGGCTGGGAATCGACCGAGACCGACTGGCGGCGTCTTGTCGAACGCGAGGATATCGATCTCGTCGACATCGGCTCGCCGGGCGATACGCACGCGCGAATCGCGCTTGC
>JAJFLK010000564.1 GCA_021772735.1 Candidatus Sumerlaeota bacterium
CGTGCGGGATGAGTTCCTGCGGCGACCTCGGATTCAATTCTTCGCAACAACACCATGCTCGACGTATCCAATCGAGTAATACGCGCCGTGCAAATCGGCTGCGAGGCCGAGCGCCTCTTCGACTGTCGCGACGGGTTCAAACCCCAGGTGCCGAACCACCTCGGGCGATTCGGGGCCGACGACGATCACCCGGCCGCAGTGCTTGAGCCGCGCCAGCGGATACGTCGCCATGATGCCGTGGACGGGATGGAACGCGAATTCGTTTCGATACTTCTCGATATAACCCTCGTCCGTCGCGTAGCGCTCGGCGAATCGCTCCATGATGTCCCAGGGGTCGCGCGTCTCGGTGAGGACGTTCTTCCAGACGTCCGGATAAGACGCGTGATGAACCGTGTCCCAGACGTCCGGGCACGGCGTGACCATGACGACCGTGCAGCCCGGCTTGCCCAGCGCCTGCACCGTCCCGCCGACGTAACCCAGGCCCGAGGAGACCAGCGTGAGCAGCGGGTTCATGTAAGAGAAAACGGCGTAAGGGCTGACCGCGGGGACTGAATAGAGGATCACGTCGTATTTTTCGGGCGCCAGCTCGCGGCGAGCGGGATAGAGATCACGCATAACTTCCATCGTCTTCGCCCGCGTGGCGTCCACTGAGCCGGCAAAAATTCGCGCGACCTCGAACGGGTTGGACAGGATCGTATCGACTTTGAAAATCCGACCGGCGATCTTGGACTCAACGACACGGCCCATCTCGTCGAGCATCTTGTGCATGCGGTTTTTCTCGATCGACATCGTCATGCCGGTCGGCGTGTGGTGATGCCGAATCGATTGATAACCGGCGAGCCCGACGCAGATCGATTTCCATCCGCCCATGAAACCGCGATTGTGCGCGGCGTTGATGTAAACCGTCAGGTCGCTTTCGGCGACAAGCCGATTCACTTCGACATCGTGCCCGTTGGACGTCTTGCCGAGGTGGACCATGTTTTCCCTGTCCTCGGCGTCATGGCAGATCAGGCGCTCGCCGAATTCGCGCACCAGCTCGGGGCCGAGGATTCGAGCCAGTTCCTCGTTGCGGAATTTGCGATGCAGTGCGTTGGCGCAGACCAGCGTGACGTTACCGCGTCGTGCGCCTGCAGCTTCGATCTGGCGCAGGAGCTCCGCGATGACCGTCTGGCGAACCGGGCCGAACGAGAGAACTGTCGGATCGTCAAACGCGATCGTCACGCGAGAGGAAGGGCCGACAAGCTCGCCGACCGGCGGCATATCGATAGGATTGGCGAGCGCCTCGGCGACGCAGACTCCGAGATCGGCGACAGGCTTCGGCGTTCGCCGAGGCGCATTGGCCAGAGGCATCGTGCGCTCGGGAAGTTCCGCCCGCATCGTCCCCGGTCCATAAGCGATGTCGACTTGCATGATGGAGCCCCCCTGTTGTCCGATGTCCCGTTTCGCTGACAATCGAATTTTTCCGCCGCGCGCTTAGGAATGTAAAGTCATTCCTCGGCGATGATAGAATCCGGCGGTCGGCGACGCTGCTGTCACGCGGCCATCATGCGAAGCTCGCATGCTTGGGGAGCGCCGCATCGATTTGAACCTCGCGCTGGAAACCCGAACATGACCCAGTTCAAGGCGTTCGTTTTCGACCTCGATGGCGTGCTCATCGATAGCGAACCGCTTCACCACAGCACATGGCTCCAGGCCTTCGAGGCGATGGAAATGGACTTCGATACCGAGCGGCACGATGTTCTCCAGGGCCGCCGTGCCGAGCAGGTGGTCGAGTGGTTCGAGCGCGAGAGGCCCGGAGTGATCGACGGTGTCGATGTCGAGCGTCTTGTCGTTTTGAAGCGTCAGTATTTTCGCGAGCGCATGGGTGAGTTGACGGCGATCCGGGGTGCGGATGCGTTCCTGCGATCCCATAAAGGTCACCGCCCGCTTGGCCTCGTCACGTCGGCGGGGCTCAAGACAGTGGGCCAACTGATGTTGCTTTTCAAATGGCGCAATATTTTCGACGCGTTGGTCGGCGCGGAGCACGTCACGCTCGCCAAGCCCGATCCCGAATGTTTCATCAAAGCCGTTCAGCGTTTTCGCATCCGACCCGCGGAGTGTCTGGTGTTCGAGGATTCACCGGTTGGGATCGAGGCGGCTCGCTCGGCCGGTTGCGCGGTCTGCGGCGTGGCTTCCCTGCTATCGGCCCGCGAGTTGCGCAGCGCCGGAGCCCAGTGGACCATCCGGGATTTCACGGACGCCACCGGATTGGATCAGGCGCTCTCTGCCCGGCGCGGCGGTCTGGCGGGCCTCATGCAGCGCTTTGTGCGGTGATTGCGTCGCGGCCTGCGAGCAACAATTAATTGCGGGAAAGGCAGGCGACGATCTTGGGCGAATCGATCGCAGCACAGAGCGGTAAGAGTGCTCCAAGCCCGAAGCGCGTGCGCCGCCGACGCCGCACGTTACGGCGCGCGTTGCGTCCGGCACGGCATTGGCTCATCGCGCGAATACTTTTTGGCGTTGTCTGGCTGGTTGGGCGTCTGCCGCATCGCGCCGCGCTGTGGCTCGGTCGCGCGATCGGCCGTGTGGCATATTACCTGGGGCGCGCCGAAAGGCGGCGCGCGATGCGCAATTTGCGCGTGGCGTTTGGTGATGAACTCACTGAACGCAAACGAGCGGCAATCACTCGTCAGGTCTTCGCATCGCTCGGCATGGCTATGCTCGAAGCGGCAAACTCGATGCGCTGGACGCCCGAGTATCTGGCCTCACGCACGGATTACCGAAACTTCGATCTGGCCCACGAGGCGGCGGCCGCCGGCCGGGGCGTGATTCTGCTCTCGGGGCATTACGGGAACTGGGAGCTGGGTGCGAGAATGTATACGCAGGCTCGGCCGGTGAGCCTGACGGCCGTGATGCGCGATTCGAGCAACCCCGAGTTGAACCGATTGATGTATCGCCTGCGCGGTCTCGGCGGCATCGGCATCTTTTCGACTGAGACCTCGGCTCTGGGGATCTTTCGTGAGCTTCGCCGTGGCGGCGTCGTCGGCATGATGATCGATCAGGATACCAAGCATCTGCGCGGAACTTACGTCGATTTCTTCGGCAAGCCGTCGCTCACGGCGCTCGGTCCCGCTTACCTCGCGCGCAAGGCCCGCGTCCCGCTTCAGCTCTTGCTGATCCATCGCAATGCGGACGACCCGACGCGCCACGTCATGGAGATGTTTCCGCCGATTTGGTCCGACCCCTCGCTCGGCGAGGATGAAGATATCCAGCAGATGCTCCAGGCGTACGCGACTCAATTGGAGGCCGGAGTTCGTGCGAACCCGGGCCAATGGGCCTGGATCCACGAGCGCTGGCGGCACCAGCCCCGCAAGAAGAAAGATCGTGCCACGAATTCGACAGAGGAGCAGACAACATGAATGAATCGACGGTCGAGAAGCCAATGAACTGGGGCAAGTGGGGCGAGGACGACGAGCGCGGCGCGGCCAATTACATCACCGAGCAGGTGATGCGCGAGGCAGCGAAGCTGGTCAAGCATGGCAGGTCGTACCCATTGGCGATTGCTCTGAAGCCGAAGGCGCCGATCTGGCCCGGCCGCCATGCCAACTGGCACGTCGCGACGAATTACAATCTGTGCGGTCCCGGCCTGGGCTCGGCCGAAGATATCCTGATGATTCATACGCACGGCTCGACGCACACGGACGCCCTGTGCCACGTCTTCGAAGATGGGCAAATGTATAACGGTTTTTCGACACCCGAGAGCATCGATGCACGAGGTTCGAAAAAGAATGCGATTGATAAAATCGGCTCGATCGTGACGCGCGGAGTGCTGCTGGATGTTGCGGCGCATCTTGGAGTCGAGCACCTCGATGCCGGGCACATCATCACACCCGCCGAGGTCGAGGCGACTGCCGCCGCGCAAGGCGTTCGGTTTCGCTCCGGGGATGCGGTGCTTTTCCGGACCGGATGGATGAACGTCTGGGGCGAGGACGCCGAGCGATTCAACGACAGCCAGCCGGGCCCGGGGCTTGCCGTGGCTCATTGGGCGGGCGAACGCGAGATCGCGGTCATGGCCGCAGACAACAGCGCGGTCGAGGGCTTCCCCGCTCCAGAGGAAGAAGGGTTTCTCCCCGTGCATCGTGAATTCCTCCGCAATCAAGGCGGATATCTGATGGAGCTATTCGATCTCGAAGCGCTCGCGCGTGACAAGGTCTACGAGTTCATGTTCGTCGTCGCGCCGTTGAACATCACGATGGGCCTGGGCAGCCCGATCACGCCGCTGGCCATCTGCTGAATGACGCAGCGTTGCATGCCTGACGCTCGGAACCTCAGGGACCAACCGGTTCAATAAAAGAAGTCAGTGCGGTGACGCCGAGCAATTCGAGAACGATCAGGAGCGCTGCGATTCCGATGCCCATGCCGATCACGCGGCGAATCGCCCGGTTGCGCATCTTGAGGCTGACGGGATAATCCCTGACCTCCTCGCCCAGATCGCGGCGCAGCTTGGCGCAGTTCATCGAACAGAAGATCGTGCCCTCGAAGTAGACCAGACACCGGCCGCACAAGGGCGCTTTGCAGTGCGTGCACTGCGTGACCGCCTCGATCTTCGGGTGCGCGTGACAGCGATCTTCCATACGATTTCGGCCTGACGCGGTTTAATCGGAGGTTGCGCACTCGGCTTCGCCTGCTGCGATGTATGCAATGCGAGTCCGATGCAGGATGTCGCTCAGCATTTCGGATTCCTCGGCGTCGAGGTTGCCTTGGGTTTTCTCTTCAAGCAATTCGAGAACGCCGATGTGATGGCGCGCCAGTTCAAGATCGACGGCAAGGCGTCGCGTGACCGGATTCTCGACTTCGCCGCAGGCGACGAGCGCCTGCATCCCGAAGGTCTGAATCAGGTGAGCGAATCCCGGCGTCATGACTTCGGGATATTCAATCTGATCCGAGGGTTCTGTGGGGTTGCCGGTGGCCATGGGGAGAGCTCGGGTTCGTGCGGCCCAGTATCGGAGAAGCCTAAGGGGAGGCGATCCAGGAATCGACGAAAATCGGGCCTCCGTCAAAGAATTGAACCCGCCAATTTTCCGCTAGCCTTGCGTCGAATTATTGGCGTAATATCTGCCCGAACTTCCCCGCGCGAAAGGGTAAATCGTGGCGAACGAAAAATCAAAAGGACGTGTCCTCGTCATCGACGACGAGTGGAACATCCGCGACATCCTGAGCAACGTGCTCCAGGCCGAGGGCTTCGAGGTGGAGACGGCCGACGATGGCTCGGTCGGCATCGAGAAGATAAACGAGAATCCGTACGACATCGTCATCACGGATCTGAAGATGCCCAAGGTGAGCGGGATGGAAGTGCTGCGGCACATTCAATCCCTGAACAGCTCGACGCTCGGGATCATCGCCACCGGTTATGGCTCGATCGAATCGGCCGTCGAGGCCCTGCGGACCGGCGCCTACGATTATATCACCAAGCCTTTTCATCTGGATGAGATCAAATCGCGCGTAAACAAGGCGCGCGAGTATCAGTCCGTCATGTCCGAGAACAAGACGTTGCGTAAGCAACTGCGTTCGAGCAATCAGATCGAAAATCTCATCGGCAACGCGCCGGGGATGATCGAGCTGAAGAGGCTGATCTTGAACGTGGCGGACAGCGACTCCACGGCGTTGATCCTGGGCGAGAGCGGCACGGGCAAGGAGCTCGTCGCCAAGGCGATCCACTATCATTCCTCACGCGCCGAGAAGCCGCTTGTGCCGGTCAATTGCGGCGCGATACCGGAGGACTTGCTCGAAAGCGAATTGTTCGGCCATGTCAAGGGGGCGTTCACCGGCGCGACGGCCAATCGCATCGGGAGGTTCGAGCTTGCCGACGGAGGAACGATTTTCCTCGATGAAATCGGCGATATGAGTCCCAAGCTCCAGGTCAAGTTGCTGCGCGTTTTGCAGGAGCATCAGCTCGAACCGGTCGGGTCGACGAAGACGATCAACGTGAACGTGCGCATTATCGCGGCGACCAATCGGGATCTCGAAGCCGACGTCAACGAAGGTCGCTTCCGCGAGGATCTCTTCTATCGCCTGAACGTGATTCCAATCGAGATCCCCGCGCTCCGCGATCGAATCGAAGACATCCCGCTGCTGGTCGCCCACTTCACCGAGGATTTCAAGAGAACCAGAGGGCGCTCTTTTCTTGGGTTCACCGATGCCGCGCATCAATGCTTGAATGGTCACGCGTGGGCCGGAAACGTGCGCGAACTGGAGAACCTGATCGAGCGTATGACAATCCTGAACGCGGACCGCGAGGTCGACATCGAGGATTTGCCCGAGAAATTTGCCGGCGCCCGTGCCCTTTCCGAACCGACTGTCGCCGCTGAGATCCCCGATTCGGGAATCAATTTCAACAATCTCGTGGATCAATACGAGCGCGTGCTTATCGGCAAGGCCCTGGAGAAATCCGGAGGCGTGAAGAATCAGGCCGCGCTGTTGCTCAACATCAAGCGGACGACTTTGGTCGAAAAAATGAAAAAGAAGGGCATGCTCGACTAACGCGATGCAAATGCGCGAAGACGGATTCGTTGCAGTGGCCACGGTCTCTGAGATCGACCAGGCATCAGCCCAGGGCCGGGGGCTCGTGGTCACGGTCGGCGAGCAGACCCTTGCGCTTTTCCGCCATCTCGGCGCGATCCATGCCATAGACGACATGTGCCCTCACCGCGGCGGAAGCCTCGGCAAGGGCACATTTGAGAACGGTTTTGTCACCTGCCCGATGCACGATTGGAAATTCGACGTCACCACGGGCCAGATGCCCCTGGGCGGGGGCGTCGCGTCGTATCCGGTCCGAATCGACGGCAACGACGTATTTGTTCGAATCGAATCGGTCTAGCGCGCCTTGAACGGGATCAGGGCGATATGACGCGAGCGCTGAATGCTCCGGGTGAGCATCCTCTGATGCGGTGCACAATTGCCCGTGATCCGACGCGGGAGGATCTTGCCGCGGTCTGTCAGATAGCGGCGCAGAACGTCCAGGTCTTTGTAATCGACATGCTTGGTTTTATTGACGCAGAACCAGCAGACCTTGCCACGGCGGAAGGTGCGCCGGCGAGGTCCGCCGCGTCCACCACGATCATCGCGTCCACCACGATCATCGCGTCCGCCGCGATCATCGCGTCCGCCGCGATCGTCACGTCTTCCGTATGAGGGGCGGCCGCCGCCGGGCCGGGGAGGACCGCCGGGCCGGCCACCTGGGCCGCCAGTGCGAGGTGGACCGCTGGGTCGACCGGTTCCGCCGGTACGAGGCGGAGAATCGGTCTTGGGCGCCTCGCTCGCGCTGGAGCCTTCGGTCTGCGCCGGCTTCTCCTCGCTTGCGGGAGCCGGGGCTTCGGGTTTGGTCGGTTCAGTCTTATCTTCCATTGTCGTGTTCCTTTAATTCGTATGTTTCAATCCGCGCGGCGATTCGCTCGCGCTAGATCAGAAGGGTAGATCGTCGTCCGTCTTGTCCGGTGGCGCGCCGCCGGCCGGGGCGTTCCCCGATGAGGAGCCTCCACGGTCGTATCCGCCGCCACCTTCGCTGCGCCCGCCGCCGCCGCCGGATCGCTGTTCTTCTTCGGCGCGCGATTCGGCGAATTGGACCCGGTCGGCAACGATGGAAACACGCTCACGCTTGGAGCCGTCTTTCTTATCCTGCCATGAGTCCAGCTTGAGTCGGCCTTCGACGTAGATGCCTTTGCCTTTGGATAGATACTGGCTGCAAAACTCGGCCGTTTTCCCCCAGGCCGTAACCTGGATAAAAAGAACCTCATCGGCGCGGTCACCATAACCGCGTCGATTGCTCGCGATCTTGAGATCGCAGACAGCCATTCCCGAGGACGTGTGTCGGATCTCCGGATCGAACGTGAGCCTGCCAGTCAGTAGCACTTTGTTCAGTTCAAGCATGGTCGCTTCCTTTTGCCTTGCGGCGCGCGCTGAGGTGGTTGGAGCCTCGGGCCGAGAATCGCATCAGCTTTCGCTGGAGGTTTCGGCTTCTGGGGTTGCTGCGGGAGCAGCCTCTGGAGTTGCCGCCGGAGTGGGCGCGGGAGCAACCGCCGTGGCGACCGCCGGTTTGGCCACTTCGGTCGCCGCAGCGGGCTTCGCCTCATCGGTCGCGGGGGCGGCTGGGGCGGCGCTTGCACCTTCAGAACTCGGCGCGCTGTCTCTCGGCGGGCCGTCGTACGAGCGGCGCGGATCGCCACCGCCTCGACGCATGTCGCCGCCGGGCCGGCGGCGCGGAGCCTGGGCCCGCAGTTTCATCGTGAAATCCGCGAGCTGACCCGGCGCCGGAACCATCGGCGTAATCGCGACGCCCTTTTTCATTTCGGGCACCTTGAGCGTCATGACCCGAAGCACGTTGTCATCGAAGCGGTATGACTTGTCGAAGGCCTTGAGCACTTCGGCCGGATTTCCGGGCCGGAAGTGGAAGATGACGTAAAAGCCGTCGTTGAGCTTGTTGATGGGGTTGGCCAGGATGCGCCGCCCCCACAGCGCGACGTTCGTGACTTCGGCGCCGTTTGAGGTGAGGACCTCGGTTAGCTTCTCGATTTGGGCCGTGCGGTCCTCTTCGGAAAGCTGTGCGTTCAGGATGACGCACGATTCGTATAGCATGGGTTCGTTGAACCTCCCTTGGGTTGGTGAGCCCCGCCAAAATTCCATTCGGAACGACGGAGCAGGAGACTTGAATTCTTCATTCCCGGTCGCGTTGCGCGTTGCCGGGAATTCGGCGCTTGGCCTGTCTGTGATGCCCGGGCGTCTCCGCTCAATTTTCGCGGTTTCGGTCTGCGGGCTTCTCTTACTTTTCCTCCGGCTTGCCTTGCTCGTTGGTCGGCGGTGCGTTGAATCGATTTGCCGCGCCGCGTGTTCCCTCTGTGATCCAGGCTTCGACGGCGTCCGCCGCAGCCTCTGTCATCATCTCAAGCTGCTTGCGTTCTTCGGGCCGCAGCGAGCCCAGGACGAAATCCGTAAGGTTATCGACCTCCCGATCCGGCCTGACTCCGATCCTCAGGCGCGGCACGTCTTGGGTTCCAAGCCGCTCGACGATCGATCTGAGTCCGTTGTGTCCTCCGTGCGAGCCGTTCTCGCGTATTCGCAAACGGCCAAGATCCAAATTCACCTCGTCGAGCACGATCATCAGGTCGTCTGCCTCGAGCGGCAGATTTGCCGTGATCATCCGGACCGCGTCGCCCGAGAGATTCATATACGTCATCGGCTTGACAAGGATGACGCGCTCGCCGCTGATCTCCGTTTCGGCGACTTCGGCTTTGACCTTGCGGCGGGTCTCGAAGGCGACCCCCCGGCGCGAGGCCAATCGGTCGGCGACCTCAAAGCCGATGTTGTGCGGCGTATCCCGATATTTCCGTCCCGGGTTGCCCAATCCGACGATGACTTTCACGGCGGCCTACCCCGAGCCCCAGATCACGACTTTGCCTTCTCGCTCTCCTTGGCTTCCTCTGTGTCCGCCTCGGCAGCGCCTTCGGCCCCTTCTGCGGCAGCTTCACCCTCGGCCCCTTCTTCAGGCTCTGCCACTTCTTCTTCTGCGGTCCTGCCGGCGACGTTGAAGAGAGGCTGATCTTTATCGCTCAGGATTTCAGCGCTCTCGGGGATGATCAGATCCGAGACGTGCAGCGAATCACCAATCTCCAAAGCCGAGACGTCGATCTCAAAGGCTTCGGGAACTTCAAGTGGCAGACACCGGATCGAAACTCGGCGCAACTGCGTTTCGAGAACCCCGCCCATTTTAGTCCCGACCGGGATGCCGACTGCGTGAACCGGAACATCGACGTCGACGGCCGTATCCGCCTGAATTCGATAGAAATCAATGTGGAGGATGGACTTGTGCGCGACCGGATCGCGCTGCCATTCGCGGATCATTGTCTGCGTCTTTATCCCATCCAACTCTAAGTTGAAGACCGTGGAGCGCTTGATCGCGTTCAACATCTTGTGGAACTTCACCGAGTCCACAGTGATACCGATCGGCGCATCGGCGCCACCGTAGATTACGGCCGGCAGCCGCCCGGCTCGGCGCAGGCGTCGATTGCCGTTCTTCGAAACCTTCGGCTTGCTCTGTACATCGAGAGAAATCTGGTTCATGTCACGATCCCGTTCTGAATGGCTGGTCTCTGCCGCTTTTCAACGCGCGCCCGCCTCTACACAGTTGACAATATTAAGGTTAGGAGCCTTGCGCATGCGACGCCCAATCCTGCATTCCCGGTCCCTGCTCGGCACATATCTCTACCGGAGGGCACGGAACCCCACACCCTACTCGTGCAGCGGGACGCAGGCAAGAACTTTCCGGTTTCAACCGGCGGCTACACCGATAAGACCCAATTCAGGGGATTGGACTTATTCGGTGTTGGCTCGAATCGTTCTAGCGCGTATTTTAAAAGGCCGATGCGTCGCCATATCCTTATCCCCCTTCTGCTATTTATCGTCGCGTCCGGCGCGCTCACTCTTCTGTGGTGGACTCAAGATAAGGGAGAGCGAAGCCGCCTGGACGCGGAAACAAAAGTCACGGCCGAGCAGATGAGATTGCGAATTGAGTCATGGGTCGATGATCGAGTCAGCGCTATCGAAGTGCTTACGCACAATATCGACATCGCCTCCGATCAATTCGAAGAGCGATTTCGGAGTCTTGCCGAGAGTATTCTGGAAATTTTCCCCGGCTATCTGGCGATCAACTGGGTCGATTCAGACGGGTTCATCCGGATCGTTGTCCCTGAAGAACCCAACCGCGCGGCGCTGAATCAGAATCTACACGATCACCCCGCGCCTGGCGTGAGTGAGACCCTCGTCCGGGCAGAACAGACCGCCGAGATCACGCGCACACCGGCGATCACGCTCCTCCAAGGCGGCCTGGGATTCGCCGTTTATCGGCCAATCCGGGACGTGGCGGGCAGTACGCTTGGATCTATCAACGGCGTGTTCAGGACTCAGGAACTCTTCGATCAGTGCCTCGCCGAGCCCGACCTGCGCAGGAACTTCGCCTTTGAGCTGCGTCGCGCCAATGGGGAACCGATCTATTCGAGCGATCTCAAACCGGAGAAGGCGATGGATTCTTTTCGTCAATCGACGCTCGTTCGCATCGTCGATCTCCCGTGGGAGCTTAAGGTCTGTCCTTCGGCATCTTACTTGCGCGAATTTAAGACCAGGACAGATGAAGTTCTTCTCATCGCCGGGCTCACGACGGTTGCGCTGATTTGTTGGCTTTTGTCTATCTACACTAGAGGGAGGGAAGAGTTTGCCGAAGGTCAGGCTCGATATCGTGCCATCGTTGAAGATCAGACCGAATTGATCATCCGATTTACGCCCGACGGCTCGCTGACGTTCGTCAATGGGGCATCTTGCAGATACTTCGAAGAGGACGCTGCGCAGTTGATGGGAAAGAATACCATCGACTGGGTCTTGAACGAAGACCGTTCGGACCTCAGGAGCGTCATTACGTCGTTGAGCCATAAACGGCAGATCGGCTCAAGCGAACATCGGGTTGTGGCCCCCTCGGGCCGCATCCGATGGCAGAACTGGACGTACCGCGCGATTTTCGACGGCAAAGGGGAATTAATTGAAATCCAAGGCTCGGGGTTTGACACGACCGAACATCACCAAGCCGAGGAGAAACTCCGCGAGAGCGAAAATCGCCTGCGAACCTTCATCACCGCAACGCCTGACCTGATTCTCACGCAGAAGGCCGATGGAACCTACGGCGAATTGGTGGGCATGTCTGAAGATCTTGTGTTTCAGCCTGGTCGGCCAACTTCGGGGCGCCATCCGAACGAGATGGGTCTGCCCCAAGACATTGTCGACAACAGCCTGAGGCTGATCGCAGAGGCCCTTCAGACGGATGAGACCCAGACGCTCGAATATCAACTCGAGGTAAAGGCGGGACTAAAAGATCTGGAGGCACGATACGTTCCTGTGAGCGAGAACGAGGTGATTGTTTTCATCCGGGACATCACCGAGCGCAAGGAATTGGAAAGGCAACTTCTACAGGCGCAGAAAATGGAGGCGGTCGGTCAGCTCACCGGGGGCATTGCGCACGACTTCAATAACCTCCTGACGGCGATTAATGGGTATGCCGATCTCGCGCTCCAGAGCGCCGATCAGGGCGGCAAGGCAAGAGAGCCGCTCGAGATGATCCTCAAGGCCGGCACGCGCGCCGCCGCGCTGACAAGCCATCTCCTCGCGTTCAGCCGTCGTCAGTTCCTCCACCCCAAGGTTTTCGACCTCAATGACCGCGTCGCGAAAATGATTGAGATTCTTCGCCGCTCGATCGGCGAAGAAATCGAACTCGTCACCGAATTCGATCCCGAACTTGGTCCCATCAAGGCCGATCCGACCCAGATCGAACAGATCATCATGAACCTTGCCGTCAATGCGCGCGATGCCATGCCCGAGGGTGGGCGACTTACGATTCGGACTCAAGGCGTCGTGCTGAATTCAGAGTTCGTGAGCCTCTTCCCCGAAGCACAGACGGGCCCCCACGCGCTGATTACCTTTACCGATTCGGGTACCGGGATGGATGCCGAAACGTGCGAACATGCGTTTGAGCCGTTCTTCACGACGAAGGATGTTGGCAAGGGCACGGGGTTGGGACTTTCGATGGTCTATGGGTTCGTCAGCCAAAGCGGCGGCGCCATCGAGCTGGAAAGCGCGCCGGGCAGAGGAACGACCTTCAAGATCTATTTCCCCCTTGCCAATGGTTCGGCCGAGGAAGACCTGGTGATCGAGAATCCGGAGACGATCCATGCGGGTCACGAAACTATTCTGCTCGTCGAGGATGAAGACGCCGTTCGGCTCCTGGCGGCGTCGGCGCTTTCCAAGTTGGGATACGCCGTGCATTCGGCGTCGGGTCCGGAAGAAGCGCTCGAATTGTTCTCGATCCATGGCGAACAGATCGATCTCGTTATATCAGATGTCGTCATGCCCGGCATGAGAGGTCCGGAGCTCGTCGCCCGCTTGACCAGTGCCCGACCCGATCTGAAGATCCTATACATATCGGGTTACACCGACAGCCTGGGAGGAGACACGGATAGCCTGACCGAAGACGGGAAGTTCCTGCAGAAGCCGTTCCGGATCCAGGAACTGGCGAGTATCGTCCGGAAAATTCTCGGTGAAAGAGATCGAACCTGAGCGCTGCTGCGGAGCCTTTTCTCTAATTTTTCCAATTCTTATTACAGGTCGGGCACGGTTTCGATTGCCAGTCCCCCCGGCGGCGAGGCTTTGAAAATGTATATCAGCCCGGGTCGCAGAGCCTTGTAAACCGGATCGCCATAGATCGCCTCGACGCCGAGGTCGGCCAGGCGGCGCGGATCGTTCGAGAGCGCCCAGATTTCGCTCCAGAACGTCTCGCGATCGCGTAGCGAGAGGCGATCGCTGATCGCGCGGTATCGCTCGGGCGCTTCGCCTTCGGATTCAATCGCAAAGCCGTCTTCGGGACGCATCTTCTCGCCGAAGACTCGACGCCACAGGTAAATGGATCGCGCTCGCCCGTCCATCACCATCTGTTTGCCGAATTTAATTGTGATCGCGTCGAAGTAAACGACGTCTCCCTCGATCTCGAACTCCCTCTCCAGGATTCGGCTCGAAGGATCGCCCGGTGCCGTCTCGACGAAAAGCACTCGCGTTGTCTGCCGTCCATCCGTCGTTGTTTGCTCAAGCACTTTGGCGTATCCGATTTGCTCCTCGTCGGTCAGGTGCGTGATGGCCTCGTGCAGTTCGCGGTTCTCGCCGAGCAGCTCGTAGATCGTCCGCCCGGCGAAATGACCCGCGTAGGCCAGCACGACGAGCACGCCGATCGAGACAATCCCGACGACGGACTTGAGAACTCCGCCCCGGGGTATCGCGGGATTATGATGTCGAAAGTTATGCAAATGAAAATCCCGTGCTCGAATGCGAATTGACGAGTTCATCTCGAAAATCGTTTCGGGCGATCCCTTCCTTTCGATCCGACTTGCCCCGGATTGACGAGGTTTGATGAGCGACCCGCCCTGAATAATCCGCGGCGGCCTTATGCGCCTGGCCGTTGAACAAGACTAACGCTCCGGCGTGACGTGGCCGGAATCGCCTTGCGCGCTGCCGGGCACCTCGCAAGCATCGTCTGCGCAACGCGGGCAGTATCGTTTCTTGAGCCATCCGCCGCACAGCGCCGCCGGCAGTGCCAGGGCCACCAGGGCCATGCCGATGCCAGGCTGGCGCGGGATCACGGCGAAAACACCCGCCACCGCCATCGCGATACTGCCCCACATCATGAGCGCGCCGAAAGTGTGCAGAGTCTGGCGCGACACTGGCGCCGACGGGTTTGAAGTTGATGAGGGGGATGGGGACATGATGAGCGTCACTCGATCCAGGCTTGTCCGATCCGTTGCGCTGGCCTATGGTTCGCCAGGCGTCCCGAAGATTGAAAGTCCCCCGAGCAGTTGTAAAGAAGAAGTCGGAGAAAAGAGTTTCCTTCATGCGCCGAGTGCGTTCAATCTGCCCGT
>JAJFLK010000565.1 GCA_021772735.1 Candidatus Sumerlaeota bacterium
GACGAAGAAGCCCCAGATCACTCCCACAAACGAGAACGGAACTGAGAACATCACGATGACCGGCTGGAGAAAGGATTTAAAAAGTCCGCCCAGAATGACGTAAATCAAAATGATCGTGATCGCGAACGCCCGGACCATCGACGCAAGCGACTCACGCGTATCCTCGAACTCGCCGCCGAAGCCCAGCGTGTATCCCGGGTAACGCAACCCCAGATCCTTGAAATGCTCCATCAGTTCCTGGTTCGCCCGGACCGATGTCATCTTGCGGCCGCCGGGTCCGACCCAGGTTTCATCGACGTCGGCAAGAACGTTGATCGAGCGCTCCTGCTCGTGATGGCTGACCTGGCTGAAGCCCCGCGTACGTTCCATCCGGCCGAAGTTCGAGAACGGCACCATGCCCGCCGTAGTGGCGAAGTGCATCTCTTCCATCGTGTCCAGACTGCGCCGATATCTCTCGGCATACTTGACCATCACGTCGATCTCTTCTTTGCCGTCGTGGACGGTTGTCGCCTCGATGCCGTCGAACGCTCCTCGGATCTCGGTGGCAATAGTCCGGACGTCGAGGCCCAGAGCCGCGACCTTCTCCAGATCCAAATTGGGCCGCACCTCGTCCTTTCCGGGCGGGAAATTGTCCATGATGTCCTTGACGCCGCCGAGCGTATGCAGAAAGTCCTGCACCTCGTTCGAGATCACCCTGAGCGTATCGAAGCTATCGCCTTTGATTCGGACCTGAACCGCCTTGCCGACCGGGGGACCATCGCGTGCGTCTTCGAAGGTCAGCGTCCGAGGCCCGGTGATGTCGCCAAGAACGTCGCGAATCTGATTCTTGACCTCCTGGCCCGAGCGCACTCGATCTTCCATCGGAACAAGCTCGAAGAAAATCTGGCCCAGATTCGAGCCCGAAACCGAGCCGAATCCGCGTTCCATTCTGCCGACGTTCGTGTAGTAGTTCTTGACCTCGGGCAGGTCTTCCCGAATCGCGCCGACGCGCGTCTCGATTTCTTCAAGAATGCGCGCCGTCTCGAACAGGGACGCACCTGAGGGCGATTCGAGTTCGAGCGTAAAACGTTGCAAGTCCCGCCCGCCGAACAGAATAAAGTCCATCCGGGTATAAGCGACATTGAACGCAAAAATCGCGATGCCGATCGTCGCCGCGACGACGACGTATCGCATCTTCAGGCACGCGCCCATGATTTTCTGGTATTTCGAGGTGAGAAACTCAAGCCACGGCCTGACTTCATGTTTGCCCTTTTTCTCGGCCATGCCGCCCCATTCGACGATGTGAACTGGAAGAATCAGGAGACATTCGATAAGCGATGCGATCAGCGCGAGCGTCACGACGACCGGAATGATGCCCATGAACTTGCCGAGCACGCCGGTCATCAGCAGCAGAGGAAGGAAGGCCGCCACGGTCGTGAGCACGGTCGCGACGACCGGCCAGGTGATCTCCTCGGTTCCTTTGATCGCCGCCTCGTGGATCGGCATGCCCGCTTCGAGGTGACGATAGACGTTCTCGCAGACCACGATTGCGTCGTCCACAAGAAGGCCCAGCACCAGGATCATGCTGAACAGCACGATTGTATTGATCGAATAGCCATACCAATTGACGAAGATCATCGTCGCGCACAAGGCAACCGGGATGCCAAGCGCAACCATCAGTCCGGGCCTCAGGCCGATGAAAAACGTAAATGAGATGATGACGAGCACGAGCCCAAGCCCAAGGTTCTGATACAGCCCTCGAAGGCGATTGCGAATCTCGATCGAAGAATCGTCGACGTATTTGATCGACAGACCGGCCGGCAGAGCCGGGATCATTTGTTCGACTTTGGCGCGGACCGCTTCGACAAGCTTGATCGCGTTGCTGTCGTCGGCCTTGTCGACCAGAATATTCACGCTGGCCTGACCATCGAGCCGGGCCAGAGTCCGATGATCTTCGAACGTATCGCGCACCTCGGCGACGTCACGCAGATAGACATACCCGTTCTCGCCATCCTCTTTGAGGATCGTGTCCTCGATCTCGCGGACATTGCCGAACTCGGCTTCGGTTCGGACCGTAAACTCACCGCGTCCCATCCGCACCAAACCCCCGGGAAGGTTCAGGTTTCTGCGGCGCAGCGCGGCGCCGACCTGTGTGAGCGAAAGGCCATAGGCGTGAAGCCGATCCGGATCGCATTCGATCCATATCTCCCGCTCGCGCAGCCCCGTGATTGCGACATCTTCGACGCCTTTGATCAGGGCTAATTCGGATTCAAGATCGTCGGCGAACGACTTGATTTCGTGCTCAGGCGCGGAGCCCACGATGGACATCGTGAGCGTATGAAATGGAATCCTTGCCTCGATGACGACCGGATTCTCGGCCTCGTCCGGGAAGTTCTGCACAAGCTCGATCTGGTTCTGCACCTCGGTCAGCTTCTCGAAGACGTTCGAGACAGAAGATTCGAGCTCGACGAAAATATTCGAGATGCCGTCGGTCGAGATCGACGTCATTTGATCGATCTCGTCGATCTTCGCGATTTCCTCTTCGAGCGGGATCGTCAGCAGTTGCTCGATTTCTTTGGGCGATGCTCCGTTCATGAACGTTGTCACGACGATCACGTCCACGGTCACGTCCGGATATCGCTCCCGGCCCATCTGCCAATAACTCAACGCACCGCCGATAAGAATCAGCGCCATGATCAGGTTCACGAGAACAGGCTGGTTGACGGATATGCGGGATAAACTCATGGGCAAATGCCGGCGGCGCGGGTGTTTCGGCGCGCTCGGGAGTTAATCAAACTTGGATTCGGGGATTTCCTCATGACGCCGGCGGACGCTCAACGCGGTCCCTTCATGAATCGCATACTGGCCGAGGATCACGAGGTCACGATCGACCCCCAGTTCGCCGGAGACCGCCGCCCGGGCGCCGAAGCGGCTGATGACCTGGACCTCGCGCCGGCGGGCGCTTGCCTGGTCGTCTACGAAGACATAGGTCGAGCCGCCTTCGGCGACGATCGCATCCTCGGGCACGATGATGACGTCATCGAAACGGTGACGAACGATATCCGCCGTGCCGGACATCCCCGGCAAGAGGGAGTGCGGCGGCGGATTATCGATCACAATCTCGATACGGAACGTCCGCGTCGCGCGCCGACCCGATGGGGCAATCGCTCGGAGAATCCCATCGAATTCGCGTCCCTCGTGGGCGTCGATCGAGACCGCCATCCGATCGCCCGGTTTGACCCGAATGATGTCGCGCTCCGAAAGCGCACAGACAAATTTGACTTCTTCGATCCCGACCAGGTCGAAAAGCTTCACGCCGGGGGTGACGTATTCGCCGATCGAAGAATGACGCTCGGCGATCGAACCCGAAATCGGAGCACGAACCGTGCAGCGCTCCAGGTCCACACGCGCAATCTCAAGATCGGCCTGCGCCGAATCCAGATCGTTCGAATACGTATCCATCATCCGCTGCGCGTCATCCAGCGTGCTTTCCGAGGCGATGTCAGTCTCGAACAGGCTTTTCTGACGGTCCAGATCTTTTGAGGAATCGTCGAGGACGATCCTGGCCCGCCGGATCATTGCCTCGATCTTGCGTATGCGAGGCAGGACCTGCGAGTCGTCCAGCTTAAGGAGCACGTCTCCGCGCTCCACTTCATCGCCGATATCGAGCCGGAGATCGACAATCCGCGCGGCAAACTCGGCGCTCACCGTCACTTCGTCTCCTGCTTCGACCGTCCCAGGAGCCTCGAAGCTCTCTTCGTATTCGTGCCTTGTGAGGGCCAGCGTCTCGACCGGCACGGTCGCGCCGATCACCTGCTCACCCAGCTTGACCTGAATGGAATCGGATTGACGCTCCGAGCATCCGGCCAACGCGAAGACAACGAGCCCAAGGATCGCCGGCCCGAAAATCGAAATTCGCTTTGTATTCTTGGATCGTTTCATTTCGTTCGAATCAAGGCGCCCGCGGCTTGCGCCGCAGCGCTCGTGCGTCTGAGGCCTCGCTCCCCTCATTGCTTGAGCCGCACGGGCTCCAGAAAAATTTTTAGCATGTCCCCCATGCGCTGCTCGCATGGGTGCCGCTCAGGATCGAAAAGCGCCAGTAGGAGCGCAGTGTTCGTCACGGCGTCCAGCGCGCACGCGAGCAGATACGGATCGGCGCCGGGCGCGAAGACGCCGCGCCGTTGGCCGGATTCGAAAATCGTTGCCAGATGACGGAGGCCTTCTTCGTGCATCTCGCGAATCTGTCCGTCCAGCCCCGCCTTCAAGTTGAAACTCGCGCCCCGGGTCTCGGCCATGTAAAGCCGGATGCTGGCGATGTTCTCGATGAAGACCTCGCCCTTGGCCTTCACGAAGTTGCTTAGTTTCTCCAGTTCGTCACTGCCGCTCGTGCGCGCCTCGCCGAGGCGCCGCTGAAACTTGCCGGCCATCTCAAGCATGATCGCGCGATACAGATCCTCCTTGTTCGTAAAAAAGGAATAGAGCGAACCGATGGCGAACTCGGCTGCACCTGCGATCTCATGCATCGTGACGCTGTGATATCCACGGTCGGCAAACAGCTCAAGCGCGGTATCTAGGATGAGCCGGCGCTGGACGAGCTTCTCGCGCTCGCGCCGGCTGAGAGGGATGGATTCTGAGATCGTTGTCATGAAAAGGCTTGCATATATTTCCATTCGCGCCGGGATGCAATTCAGGAAAAGAAGTCGGCTGAGCAAGGGCCGGGTCCTGAATCAAGCGTCGCATTCTGAATACGACGTCATATTCTAGAACGTGGCGTCATTATGAGGCAAGCGGGAAACTCGGCTCGCCCGACTCGCAAAGCACGAAGACGATGATCGGATGCCCCTTCTCCCGGACGCAGCTCCTGCGGCGCTCGTGTATTTGACCGCTGCCGAGGCCTTTAGGTTTGGGGCTGCGCGCATGGAGAAATTGGCGACTTAAGACAAAATCATGCCCCCGACGCGAATCGGAGGCCTGATTTGATTTCGATATGTGCGTGGATGTTTGTTCCGCGCATCGCTGCGCACCCTCTTAGAGCGCTAAACGTGAGGCAGGCGAAACACCGCCTCTAAGCCTAGCTCACTCGGCCGCGTCCAGAGCTTTAACAGCTTCAATGAGTGATTCGTTATCGTGGCGCTCGACATAGCCCTCAAGGAACAGCTTCGCCCGGACAACGCCTTCGCCGTCGACCAGATACGTCCCAGGATACGGAATGCCCTCGTATCGCGTTCCGGCCTTGCCTCCGGGGTTGCGGATGCCGTATGCGTCGATCGTCTTGCTTCCCGGGTCCGAGAGCAGCCGATAGGTCAAGCTCTTGCCCTCGGCAAAACCTTTCAGCGTATCGACCGGATCGTAGCTGATGCCGACGACCTGCGTGCCCGCGGCCTGGATGGCCTCAAGGTCTTCTTGCAGCTGAACCAGCTGCCTTTTGCAGAAGGGTCACCAATCGGCCGAGCGGTAAAAAACCAGCGCGACATTGCCTTCGGAGAGGAGCGACGCGAGCGTGACCTCGTTGCCGTCCTGATCGTTGAGTGTGAAATCGGGAGCTTTCTCGCCAATGGCGACCCCCGTCATGGATTCGTCGAGCGGACCCGCGGCGGCCGACGCAGAGGCCGCCGAACCCAGTATTACGGCCAGGGCCAGCAGCGCGGCAAACGCGATATATCTCGTGTCGCGGCCTGGCCTCGCGCCTCGGTCTTCTTGTTTTTCCGGATTCATGTATCTTCGCCTTTCACCCGCAGTGATTCATTGTCGGGACGATTCTAGCGGGTGCCGCGAAATCTTCAATTGTATTCGCGATCCGGTTACGGCGCGCGCGTCGCGGCCGCCAGTTCGCCCCAGAGCTTCGCAGCCCTCCGGCCCAGCGTATCGCGCATCGATTCGGGCAAATCGGCCCGTCCCAAATCCCGGCTCAGCGTCGAGGCGATGGAGGTTATGCCCCAGGCAAGATAGAAATCGCGGTGCAGCTCCCAATCCGCCGCAAACTCCGCAGGCATGGCATTGAAGTAAGCGGCGAGCGGTGGATCAATTCTTCGGGCGTGGGTCAGCCAGAACCCCTCGAACCCCGCTTGCCCTTCGGTCCGGGCCTCCAGCGCCACCTCGTCGGGCCGGAGCGCAAAGCGCAGCGCGAGGCGAATAAGTTCCATCCCATAGAGACCCCTAAGAGATTTATCCAGATCGAGCACGACCAGGCGGCCATCGGCCCGGCGAATGACATTGCTCGGCGAGAAATCCCAATGAAGCAGGCTGGCTCCGGCAATCCCCGCCCCCGGGTAGTCCGCGCCGCCGGCGCCTCTGGCCTCGAACCACAGTAGCAGCTCCTCGGCGGTCCCGCGTCCGGCTCCGGAATCGATCTCACTCAGTCGACCCAGGCGACGCTCGATGTTCTTCATGACGAAATCTCGCCGGAGATCGCCGCTTTCGGGCTTGGAGAGCAAGCCGAACTGCCCGCGCGCGTCAACCGCATCGCCCGCATTCTCCATGTCGCCGCTGTCCCCCGTGTCCGCATGAATCGCCGCGAGGACGGCGGCGATCTTAAGCAGATCGTCGTCCGACGCGGGGTTGTCCGCGCTGAAGCCGCTCCCCTTGACGCGTTCCTGGACCGCGCAGCAAAGCCCGAACTGCTCGGCGGCATCCTTACCGGCGTCACTCAGATGCAGCCGAGGCACGCCGACGCCGGCGGCTTCGAATCGCTCGTGCGCCACCTCGGCGTTGCGCGCCTGGCGGGCTCTGCGCGGATGATAAATCTTCACGATCACCGGCCCGGCCGTGGACTGCGCTTCATAGACCCGGCGTCGCTGGCCGTCTTTGAGGCAGCGCCCGAGCGCCTCGATCCCAAGCTTGGGCCTGAGCCTGGCCGAAACGTACGCCGCGATAGTGCGATCCATAGAGGATCGGTCGCGCCAGTCTTTCAGATTTCGGATGAGCTCCATGCGGGAACCGGCCCAATTATGTGGCAATGCCGAGACCGGGCAAAGCTAGTCGCCATGCTCAAGACTGTCAATTTTGATGCGATGGAATTGAAAATTGGCGCGCCAGTGAGCGCCGCTCATTCTGGAATCGAACCCACCCATCGAACTTCGCTCTCCAGCTCAATGCCCGTCTCCTGCGCGACTCGCCGGCGCACTTCATCCATCAGGCTGCGGACCTCGGCGGCGGTGGCCGCCCCGGAGTTGACCATGAAATTCGCATGAGTTTCCGAGACCCGGACGCCCCCGACCGCCAGACCTTTCAGGCCGCATCGGTCGATAACCCGTCCCGCGAAGT
>JAJFLK010000566.1 GCA_021772735.1 Candidatus Sumerlaeota bacterium
GGCGGGATCGCGCCCCGCCAGGCCTCGAAAAATAAACGACCTATCACCGCCATCCGCGCCGCCGGCCTGCTCCGGAGTGATGTCGCGCAAGGTGAGCGTCCATCGGCTTTCCGGCGATGGAGTATCGCCCGGCTCGGCTTCGGCGGCCTCCACGGGGCTGAGATTCAGCATGAGAATACGGGAGGCGCCCGAGCTGACTTCCTGCTCGACAGCCAGGTTGCGAACCGGTGTGCGTGAGGCAAGACCATCCTGGACGATGGCCGAGACCTCGTCAGAGATGCGGAGCAGGACCTCGCCAACGGCCCGGCCGACGGGGTCTTCATCACGCGCCAGACCGAGAAGATCGTAGGCCTGCGGATTGAGCTCGAGCAACGTCCCGTCCGAATCGAGCGTTGCAAACAGGGCGTCGGGGAGCTGCTGATGAATCTGCTCGAGGAACGCGAGCCGCAGCCGCAGATCATTGCCGAGCCGCTGATTCTCGCGGACCAGTTCGACTTGCTTCATCACGCTGCGGACCCGGGGCATCAGAGTCTCGCGCAGCATATCGCGCGGATCCTTGAGCAGGTAATCCATCACCTTGAGCCGAATAGCCCGGGTGGCCGGCTCGACGCGGTCCGAACCGGTCAAGATCATCACCCCGGTGTTTTGCAGATAATCCTGGCCAGCCTCAATTAGCTCAACGCCGTCCATGCCCGGCATGTTGAGATCGGCGATCATGACGTCAAAATGATCGGCTTTGAGGAGCTTCAGGGCGGCCGGGCCGTCCATGGCTTCGGTCACGCGGACGCTCGCGTCGCCTCGCTCAAGCAGCCGACGGCAATAGCGACGGTCATGGTCGCTATCGTCAACGATGAGAATTTCGATGGGGGGATTTGAGGGGGTGTCAGCCGAATTCATCACGATCCGGGAGAGCAACCATCTGCCAGTATTTGCTCATAAGCTCCAAGGTTTCCTGGAGGTTGTCCTGGCCGACGGGCTTCATAATGTATGCATTTGCTCCCAGATCGTATGCCTTTTGCAAGTCCGATTCGCGCGAGGAAGTCGTCATGACGATGACCGGAAGCCGGCGCAGATTCGGCGTGTGACGGATAATGGACAAAACCTCGAAGCCATTGAGACGAGGCATGTTGAGATCGAGCACGAGAAGTCCGGGCCGCGGATGGACTTTGCCATCGGCGAATTCGTCCCGGCCGAGAAGATAATCCACGCACTCCTGACCATCGCGAACGATGTGCAACGGATGCGGGAGGGAGCAACGCTTCCAGGCTCGCCGAATCGCGCGAACGTCATGATCGCTATCCTCGGCGAGCAAGACCGCAAAGCATCGGCCGTCTTTGCCGGTCGCTCCCCTCTGCGTCATGGTTGCACTCTCGCTTAACATCTGGCCGATCTTTACCTGGGACATATCCCTGAGGGCTTCCCGGATGAAGGAAGGGCGGACCCATGGGCCCGCCCTTCACAGTCACACGAGCCACTCTTGCGGTATGGGTTGGATTCCCCTCTGCCCCCCTGTGGGGACTCCATCTCGACCGCCCGAGCGGTTCACGCGAATTGAAAAATCAGAGGTGGCGGACGACGCAAGACATGACGAAGCGGGTGATGGGAGATGTATGGTCCGATTGATGTCGGGTCAGACGAAGAACTCGCTGACCTTTCGCCAAATGACGGACCGATGTCTCATGCCGCCCGCGCACCTCGTTTCAGGCACGTTACAGAGCAAGCCATGTGCCAGTTGTCGGCGAATCGTAAGCGATTGATTTAACATCGGTTATCGCGAGACGAAAAATAAGTGCAAGGCCAGTCTGATGCAACGCGCAACGCCCTGTTGCGCCCGCCGCCGCAGCTGGATACGGCACGTCGCACAAGGGCGATTATTGTGTGGATGAAACCTCGGGAAAGGCGGAACAAGGAGGAGGCGCCTCGGGCAATTCGACGTAGAACGTGCTGCCCTTGCCCGGCGCACTCTTCAATCGGACCTCGCCGCCCAGCAGGATGACGGCCTTGCGGACTGCAGCCAGCCCGACGCCCGTCCCCGAATACTTATCATCGCGATGAAGCCGCTGGAACATGGCAAAGATCTTTTCGTGCTGGGAAGCCGCGATACCTATCCCGTTATCGGAGACATCGAAGAGCCAGCGCGCCGGAGTCTTACTCGTCAGAGAGGCAGAGACGCTCACTCGACGCGTGCCGGATTGATTATAGCGCAGGCCGTTTTCGATAAGATTCTGGAAAATCTGGCGCAGGAGCGAGAATGGAGCCACGAGCTCGGGCAGATCCCCATCGACGACGACTTCCGCGTCGCCGTGGGCCGCCGCGCGCTCGGCGATCTCCTGGATCATGGATCGCGTATCGATCGGCTCGGCCTCCTCGTGGCGCCGGCCGATCCGGGAATATTGCAGCAACTCCTCGATCATCCGGTCCAGCTCGCGGGCTTCCTTTGCGAGCGCCTTGAGGTCGCGTTTGGATTCGCCCTCCAACTTCTCGCCCAGATCTTCGACCAGAAACTCAACGTAATGCTGTATGCCACGAACCGGGGATCGCAGGTCGTGGGAGATTGTCGTGGCGAAGTGTTCGAGTTCCTCGTTAGCCCGGGCGAGTTCGGCCGTTCGCAGCTCGACCCGCCGCTCCAGTTCCTGGCGCCACTGCTCGGCCTGGCGCTCGTGCTCCTTGCGTTCGCTGAGGTCGGTGATGAATCCAGTGAAGAGAATCCGACCGCCGAGCCGCACTTCACTAACGGCAAGATTGACCGGCAGAATCTTGCCGTCTTTGCGTCGGGCCAATGCCTCGCGCCCGATCCCGATGATGCGCGCGACTCCAGAATTTAGATAATTAGCGAGATAATCATCGTGCTCTTCTCTGAAGGGCGATGGCATGAGCATGGCGACATTCTCGCCGACGATCTCCGCCGCGCGATAGCCGAAAAGCTCCTCGGCAGCCGGGTTGACCGCTTCAATAACCCCTCGCTCGTTGATTGAAATAATGCCCTCGACCGCCGTCTCAAAAATCGCCTGGAGTCGGTGCTCGGACTCTTCGATCGCAAGATTAGAGACCTTGTGCGCCGTGATGACGCCCGCCCCGGCGTCAAACTCATCTCGAGCCAGGGGCGAGAGTGACCACACCACAAGCTGCTCCGATCCGTCCGGTGATCTCCACGTGCTCTGACGGCAAATCCGTCCGCTGTCGGCAAGCGCAGCCTTGAGCTCGGCGCGTTCCGAATCGGCCTGGGCCTCGATGATCAACGCTGAACAGAAATCGGACCCGATCAGCGCCTCTGCATTGAATCCGGTCAGCTCCTCGGCTGCCGGGTTCGCATGAACGATCTGCCCGGCGTTATCGATGACTAACAAGACGACGCGCAAGCCGTCGTGAAGGTCCGATGAGGGCTGACTTTGCTTCTGCATTTGGTGTGGCGGTGGATGGGTTCTCCAGATTCCGCGCATGCAGGCCCATACGCGAAGAGTCGGCCGGGGGGCGATTCAGTCACCACGATCACGGGCCCCGCGACCCAAGATAAGTAATTGTGCTTCGGGAATCAATCTTCGGAAGGTCCCGGCAACGACTAGGATCGATTTGGAATTCGCCTAAGTGGCCTGGACGGTAAGAATCTGATCGGCTTTAAGCAGTTTCATGACCTGCTCGACTTCGGAACCGATCTTTATCGTGACTTTCAGACCGCCACCGCAACGAACCGCCTTTGCGCTCAGTGCAATGATCATCCCGATGTCGGTTGAACTTGCGTTATCGAGTCGCTTCAAATCGATCGTCCAGTCCAGGCGGCCCTCGCCAATCAGGTGATCGACCCTTCGGTGCAGATTCCGCCATTCGCCCTGCTCCATTCCCGTGACGAGATGGACCACGGCGGATTTCGTATCCGATTCTTCGATCAGCTCGATACGAAAATTTGCGTCACTCCTGGGGCGAATGCGGGCGACCTCGAACAATTCGTCCAGCCGTGTCAGCGATAGCATCTTATCCAGATACGATTCGCCCCGCACCTGGACGCGCAGATTTCCAGAACGGCTGGCAATGGTTGCATTGATTGCGATGATCATCCCGAAGGCCGTCGCTCCGATGGATTCGATGTCATCGAGGATCAGATCCCAGTTATTGTATCCGTGACCGAGCATCTTGAGCATCAATCGCCGAATCGCGTTCCAATCATGATCGGTGGGCACTTCGTAGAAGAATACCCGGGCC
>JAJFLK010000567.1 GCA_021772735.1 Candidatus Sumerlaeota bacterium
TCATGAAGTGCCTGGAGAAGGAGCCGGAGAATCGATACGCGGACGTGCCGGAACTGATCCGCGATCTGATGGACGCGCAATACAAGGACTCCTGGTTCGGCGAACCGCCTCCCGAGGGCCTGAGCCTCAAAGGGCTCAAGAGCTCGGCCGTCAAATCCCTTTCAACGCCGGGCCCTTACCTGGCGGGCGCCGCGGCCCTGGTCATGTTTGTGATCGGAATGAGCGCGGCTGTAGCCTGGCGCGGCGCGACGATCGGACTGCCCGAGAGCGGCACATTCGATTCGGCTTATTACCCCATGAAGGTCGTCGCCGGAATCGCCGAGCGCATGGATTCGCTTGAGGCCGCCATGCTGACCCGCGCCGAAGAGACCAGCGCACCTCCAGCTTCGACTCCCCTGCTGCCGCCTGAATTCCTCAATGAGGAGCGTCGTGTCGCGTACGAAGCATTTGCCTCGGCTCGCGGCCGCGCCGCCGAGTCGAGCGATCCGGCGCTGGTCCGCAGGTTGGATTCTCGAATGGCCGGACTCTTCGATGCGGCAGGGCGACCTCAGATCAGTCAGCTCGATTACAACAGCGTCGTGCCGATCGAACCCGGAACCCGCACGCGATATTCGGCAAGCTTTCGGACCGACGCAGTCGAAGCGATCGCCTCGGCCTCACAATTCACGGCCCAACTTATGCGCGGCGCGCCCGGCGGCGGAGCGTTCTCTCCGGCTGGCCAATCGGTTCAGGTTCGTCCCGGCAGAGCCAAGGGCGAATACACCTTCGACCTGACGGGCCTGGCGGGGGGTCAGTATAAGATTCTCCTTGCCGGCAGTTTCGCCAGCTCTATGGCCCAGACTGAATACCAATTCGAACAACGGGAGATCGCCTTTGAGATCCGCGAGGTCGATCGCCCGCCGGTCCACGTTGCCGTCGTCTCCTCGGGACAACACTGGAAGCTTGAGGCTTCCGAAACCGAGTTCGATTCCTGGCAATGGCGAATCGAACAGACCCACGACGCGACCGGGGCGCGGGCCGGCGCGGGCCAGCGCGAAGCAATCCATATATCAGGATTCGACGGAACCGATCTCGACCTCGACCCCGAAGGCGATTTCTATCGAGGCCTGGCCGAGGGAATATATCAAGTCACTTGCGAAGCGAAATACACGGTTGAGGAGCAAGTCTTCGACACCGCCAGTCTTCCGAGCGAGGAATTGCGGCTCGTGATCGACCGAACGCCACCGACGCTCGAAGCCGTCGGCGGTGGAAGATCGATCATCCTGTGGCCCGGAGATGAGACGCGCGCAAACCTGCGGGTGGCCGATGCGTTTGCAACGGGCCGAGACATCAACCTCGTCCTCGACGGCCAGGTCATAGCAGCGGGCTCGGGCGGCGCCGAACGCGGCATCGATATCCAGTGGCGACGTCACGAATCTTCGGGCGTCCAGGTTCGCGAGCTAAAGATCCTTGCGCGCGACGCAACCGCGCGAGGCGGCGCGCGCGATTCATCGCCGATCACCGTGCGGGTCCATGATGTCGGGCAGGATATTGTCAATCTGCTCGAGGACTGGAAATCTTTGCAGACGCGCGTGCGAACTACACCAGCCCGTTACGCCCGGACAAATCGACTTGCGCCCGTGCCGGCAACCCCGCCGAATCGCGCCTGGGTCGAAGCCAACATCGACGATCCCGACCAGATAACACAACTAAGAGGCCTGTATGCGAAGCGAGTGGCTCTCAGAGCGGCTGACGATCGCATGGGCGAACTCGCCGACCACTATCGACGAATCATCTCCGCAGCCGGCCCGATGTACGCCGCACACAAGCAATCAGTCTTGACCGGCCTCAATGAAGCGCTTGCGCGATGGGTCCAATCCGATGCGGACGACCTGACGCCCCAGCGGCAGCTGGCCTCGGTCCGCGATGCCCTTCTTCCATCGATCCAGAGCGCGGCTTCGGTCATACGAGAGATCGACAGCCGGCAGGATTCGGCGCTTCCCAGATATCGGATCGAATCCACGTTCGCGGCCGGTTTTTCTCCGCAGGCGCGTTACCGATACGTAATCGGGACAACCGAGCCGCCCGAATCGGTGGGCGATCAGGACGGGCTTCTCCGAGACCGAGGCAACATCACCATTCAGCGTGATAAAGCGCCGACCGGTATCGACTTGACCCAGCCGCACTACGTCACGATCCAGCTCTACCTTGAGGACGAGGCCAGCGGCGCCACCTTCACCTCGACGCCCGCCTCTTTTGCGCTCAAGCCTCTGGTTACGATCGACCCCAATCTGCAACGCGAGCTCGGCACGCTGGCCAAGCTCATCGGCGATCTGCGGGCCGATACGGGCGACAAATTCGGACGGACCATCGCACTGGTTCGCGCGAGCAAGCTGGATTTCCTCGATGACAATCTGCGCACCCGGGATGACTGGCTGCTAAAGACTTCTCAGTCCGCCGACCCCAGGGCGATCGGATCTCTCCGATCGGTCATCAGCACGATTCAGCAGACGCAAAAAACGGATCTTGAGTTCGGCAAGGTAAAGACGGAAATCATCGGGCGCGAAACTGGAGACTGGAACAATTCGCATCGCGACGCGTTGAGCGAGCGGTTGAACTCGGAGTGGAGCGGACAGAAAGCAGAAGCGGTTCCCGGCCCGTTTGTCGAGGCCCAGACGCGCGCATACAAAACGGCGAACCGATCCGGCGTGCTCGCGCCGCCGAGCGTCGATGACTCCATCGTAACCGAGGCCCGTCCCGATCTTGAGAAGCTCGCTATCCCACGCTCTGCCATCGAGGGATCCCTGGAGCAAGTCACTCTCGCATGGGCCTTGCCCGGCGCAACTCCGCAGAACAGCCCCGAGACATGGTGGAAACCCGAACTCGCGGGCGAGCAGATAAAACTACAATCGCCCGGAAGACGCGCCGCCCATGATCTTTACGCACGCATCGAACGCCCGGACCAAGGCATCGGACAGACGATGAGCTCCAAGCCGGTTCGGGTCGCCGCGCGGATCGCCATGCCGGTCCGGACACCCAGGCCGACACCCGTCGTTACGGCGCGTCCGACCGATCCTCCGACGCCAGAACCCACGCCCATCTCCGGCATTTCGATGGCGCAGGCGAATGCTATGGGTGAGCAGATCGTAAACGCGCTTCAACAGATGAAGGGAAGCGGCAGGAAGGCTGCGGATGTCCTGAGTTCCTATATGTCTCTGTTCGAGGATTCGGGCTCGGCATCCTCGAACTCTTCTTTGTTCGCGATCTTCTCGGAACGCAGCAACATGGTCAGCGAGGGTAACAAGGGAAACTTCGAATATCTCGATCTCCGGTTAAGCGCGCCGGGGCAGCCCTTCCCGGACTCCGGCGGGGCACGCACGTTCTTTTGCGAACTGGAATGGCGCAGCCTGACCCGGCGAGACAATATATTCACCTGGACCGGGCACATCACGTTGCGCGCGTCGGGCGGGCAGGTCCGAATCGTAAGCGATCAGGACTTCCCGAGGGTCGATTAAACGCCACGCTCCGGGGCGGCAACCTCACAAACCACTTGCTTCAATCCAACTCCAGGGGATCGCGCCGAACCCGAGCACCCAATCGTTGAACTCGCGCAGCGTCCATCCGCCCTGGTCGACGCGCTGGCGCTTGAGCCGCAGCAATTCCATTTTTCCAAGCAGATAACTCATCGGGATCGTCGGCGCAGAGGTATACCAATTCACGTCCGCCGCGGCGCGAGATGCGGTGAATCCGACCTCGTCTTGCAGGACGCGGCAAGCGCCCCGGAATGTCAGGTCGCCGGTTTGCAGTCCGCAATCGATAACGATTCGCCACGCGCGCCACAGCGCGTCGTGAAGCTGGATCAGGCGAACGTATGGATTGTCAAAGATCTTGAGATCCACGCACATCTGCTCGCACCACAACGTCCACCCTTCGTAATAAATTGCGTGCGACGCAAAGCGGCGAACAAGGCTCGGGTGCCGGTTCTGCGCGACGAACTGAAGATGGTGCCCCGGATAAGCCTCGTGCGCGGCAGTCAGCTCGATGCCAAAGTGCTGCGCGATCTCGGCCTGTTTCGCTTCGGCTGATTTCCGATATTGGCTCAGATCGTTCACCCAAAAAATGCCGGTCTGGTTCGAATCCAGCGGCCCCGGAGGCAGGTAAGCGGCGGTCGGAAATTGATCCTTCATGAATTCGGGAACCGCCTTGACCAGCAGCCCGTCCCCCCGGGGGAACGTCATTGCGCCGTGTTTGCGAAATCCCCGGCGCGAATCGGCGACGACTTTCTCGTAAGCCTTGACAAGATCGCTCCCGGCCGGCCGCCACGCCCCGCCCGCCGCCTCCAGGATCTCGGCCGCGCTCTTGCGAGGATGGAATCGCCGAGCTTCGGCTTTCAGTTCGAATGCAATACCTTCGGCGAGTCCCAACGCGGAAACCCTCGCCTCGTCCGCCGTGATGGCGAGCCCCAGCCTCTCGCGTATGAGAAACTCGAAGCGCTCGGTGCCAAGGGAGAATCCATTGGCCCCGCCAGGTTTCTTGCCAGAAACGCGGCGCGCATAACGCATGACGGCTTCGCAAGCCTCGCCGATCCATCGCTTCAATACCGCAGGGCGGTGATCGGTTAGTCTGGCGAGCGGCTCGGCGAGCGATTCATACAGCGCGACGATTCCGGGCGCGGAGTCGCACGCCAGCCGGGTCCAGAGCGGGACCGGCGCGCGGACGCACTGCGCGGCCTCGTCAAGGAAACGTGGCACCGATCGCAACCGCGTGATAATGGCGGGAGCCACGCGCTTGAGTGAATCCGGATTACGCACGATCAGACTGTGGATTGCTTCGGCCGCGACGTGCAGATAGATCTGAGGATTCGTCCGCCAGGTCTGCATATGCTCGGCATCGAGAAGGTCGGTCCGCAACCTTGCGATCAACGTCATCCGATCGAGCCGGTCATTCGCTTCGAAATCATGGATCGGCATAGATTCGATCGCCGTCAGAGTCCGGCGATCCAAAGCGATTTGATCGAGCTGAACTTCCGGCGTCGCGCGTCCCAGCTCGCTATTGTATTTCTTCAATCCGGCGTCGCTGGCCTGAACTGGAAAGCGCTCAAGCGTCTCATCGTAATAATCGTGAGCAAGGCGGCGGAATCCGCGGACGGTCCGATTGGGCGCGGGGCTGGACTTGGGTCTCTTGTGCATGTTCGCGTCGAGTTCTCCTTGGAATCGATCCGGTGCACCCTCGGCTACGGACGGACGCAAGTAGAAGCTCCGGGCGATGCCGAACGATAGACACTCGGGCCGCTCTTGACAACGGATTCGCCCGAGGCGTTGAGTGGGCCGAACCGCCGCGCGAGCTCACGCCTCGTTTGGCCCCGACCCCCCTTTCCGGACCCCTCAAATGAGCGCTCCAGAGCGAAGCGAAGATTTCCCCATGCTGTCGTTGGGCGTTGTGCCAGGCCGACGTCTGCGTTTTCGGTTCGTCCTTTTCGGCGCGTTGGCATTCGTCGCGGTGATCTCAGAGCGGGCGATCTCACCGCGCCACGGCTTGAAGCTTGAAATACACGCCGGCGCGCGATCGGCCGACGCCCATGGCGCCGACGGTGAATCGAGCCTCCTGGGCGAACGAATCGAAGGCGCACCCGTCGCGCGCACGTTTGAAGAATTTGCCGACAGATTGCCCGGCCGGACCTTGCCTCGCGAGTTCACCGCGCGTTACACCGGCAAGATCAGGATCACATATCCGGGGACATATTTTTTCTGGATTGATGCCGCCGGCGGACGTGGGGAAATATCGATTGGCGGCCGCGTCGCCTCGGATAACGACCCCGAAACGGCGCGCAACGCCATCGGCAATCTGGATCTCCCGATCGGCCTGCATGATATCGAGATCGGTTTCGTGAGATCGCCAGACAGCCCCGTTCGCCCCACGCTCAGCGTTTCGTGGGCGGCAGAAGTCCCGGTAGCCGAGCCCATACCTCGCGGGCGCTTGTTCGTGCCTGAGACGGGTCATGTCCGCCTCGTCGCGGCTGCGATCTTCCGTTGTGCGCTTCTTGTGCTCTTCATCGCCTGGGCGTTTGAGGCGGCGCGCGATCGCCTGCCGAGGCGGCGGGTCCGGCGCATTGCTTTTGCGGCGGCTGCGGTGATGATCTCGTCGGTCGCGGCGCTGGCGGTTCTCGAAGCGGCGGTTCGCGCGGCCCGCGTCCGGCCTCGCGAATATATCCCTGGCAACATCTGGGCGAAGTACAGATTCGAGCCGGGCCGAACGGTTCGCTATATGGGCTGGCTCCCCTATCAGGTCAAGGAATTCGAAGTGCCCGTCACGCTGAACCCGCACGGTTGGAACGATCACGTTCACACGCTGAAGAAACCTGAAGGCGTATATCGCATCGCGTTCATCGGCGATTCATACGTGGAGTCCAATGAGGTCGAGCTGGAGGCGGGATTTC
>JAJFLK010000568.1 GCA_021772735.1 Candidatus Sumerlaeota bacterium
CAAACGGCGAAACCCCCCCGGTCGCCTTGTATGCAAGCGCGACGGTCCAGAAATAGAGCGGGGGTTTATCCGAATATCGCTCGCCGTTGAAATGGAGCAGAAAAAGATCGCGGCCCGGCTCAAGCTCCTTGGCGATCTGCCCGTATCTCAGCTCGTCCGTCCCGGAAAATCCCGCAGAGCGCGCACCGGCAAAGAACAACGGGGCGCAAAGCGCGACAAGTAGGGCGGTGGCCTGAAGATGACGAGACATAAGAGTTGATCAGATTGCGATGCGCGGAGCGGCGCGCAGATTCAATCGGTCGGCGCCTTGGCCCGGCGCGCGCCAAAGAAGCGTTCTTCAAAAACCCCACATCCAATGAGCAGATATCCGGCCAGTTCCAGCCCCTCTTCGACGAACCGTTTTGCTTCTGAAGTGTCATCGGGCGCGAGCAATTCCCAGGCGCCGCGCTGGCCGAAGATCTGCGCATAGACGGCAACGAGCATCAGGCCGAAGAACATCATATAAAACCCGGGGCGATTCAAGAACTCCGGGATGGCGATGCGAAGTTCATCCCTGCCCGGCCAGGCCACAGCGGCCATCGCGATCGAGACCGCGCCCATGAGCATCGTATGGAAGCCGTCAAAAGCGAGGTCTTCGAGAAACGAATCCAGCTCCCTGCACATCGCAAACAGCGCCGCAAAAACGAGCAGCCGATGCAAGACAGGCTGACCCGAGGCGAACGCACCGGCCCCGAGGAGCGCAGTCACCAGCAACAGCCCGATCTGAATCCACTCCAGCCAGCGATTCTCGCGCAGGACATCGTCCAGTTTGAGGCCGCCCAGCTCGCGATACCCGGCGCGCTCGATCACCTCGACGTAGATCGCCATGGCAAAGACCTGGACGCATAGATACCCAATGGCGCGCAGGGCAAGACGATCGACGGTCGGGACGGGTGTCATAAGGACGGGGTGGCGCTGGGAGGGGTCTGGGATTCCGGGCTCGGGCTGCGTGCCAAGCCAGGCGAGGAGAAGAGGAACCACCGTTCGCACAGATTACACAGATTTGAAAAAAAGCCAACCACGGGGATCAAGGGGGTCAAAGGGGGGAAACGAAACTCGATCAATCGCCAGCCCGGTCGCGGTCCGCAACCGATCTGACTCTTTCTAATCTGTGAAAATCGGTGAAATCTGTGGTTCCTCTTTCTTCTTCGCGTCTTTGCGGCTTTGCGTGAACCCGAATCTTTCTTCTCCGCCTCTATTCCCCGCCGGTCACGAGCCGGACTATCATATCCGGATACATGACATGCTCGAGCCGCTCGTCGTCCAGGCCGTCCCAGGGATACGTGAAATCGGCGGGAAAGTCCGGAAACCGGCTGGCGTAAAATCCCTCGTTGGGCGAGAGAAAAAGATCGCGGAGCATCCAGACGTTGCCATTGGCGAGGTTGCCGTCTCCCCCGGCGAGCCCGCCGCTGGACATCGCCGAGGAGTTATACGCGTAACGAAAATTATGGAACCTCGGGTACCCACCGCGGATGGTCCCACCGGCGGGGTAAAGACGGAGGTATCGCGGACAGAACAGGGTTTTCCAATCGTGCAGATAACCGCGCTCGTAAAGAAGCCAGGGGACTCCATCCCATGACCCGCCGGCGGCCGGGCCGTTGCCGATATTCGTGAACCCCGCGCCGTGCGACATGAACGGTCCCGCCTCTCGATCCGCCGGCGGCAGCTCGCCCATATCGACAAAATAAGTCTGAAGCGCCATGCCGACAACTCGCAGGTTCGCGGCATTACTCGCCTGCAGCGAGCGGTCGATCGCGTGGCGGAAATTCACGGTCGCCAGCGCCGCGAGGATCGCGATGATCGCGACAACGATCAGAAGCTCGATCAGCGTGAATCCCCGCCGATCATACCGGCAACCGCATGGGCGCGGCACCAGCGCCGATGAACGACTCGCGCACAAATAAATCGCGGAATTGACTCGGAAATCTTTCGCACGCAAGTTCACGGATAGGCCATCCAATCGCGCGTGCCCGATTTGTTATTGACCGCGAACCAGATATCGCCGCCGGACAGATCGTCCTGCTCGAAGACGACGTATGCGAAACCATCGGCGCCGACCGCCAGCGAAGGCCGCGCCCACGGCCCCGAGAAGTCGGTCACGGTCATCTCCCGGGTGAGCGCTCCCGCATTGGGATCGTAGATCCCATACATCACGCTCGTGACCGATGCGACTTTATCCACCCAGACCAGATGCACGAGGCCCAAATCATCGACGACGAAATCCGGCGCAAACTGACGCCCCGCCCGCGCGACGGCGCCGATCGGAGGATCGAACCCTGCCTGGCCCGAGCGCTTGCGCAAGAGGATCACGTCCTCGGCTGAGTTGGGCGTCGGGGCGTCATCGCCATAGACGATCCAGACGTCGCCGTTCGAGGCGACTTCGATCTTGGGCGGATCGAAAAAGTCGGCCGCCGCCGTGGCAAGCAGTTGCTCGGTGGTCGTCCCGCTCCCCTGAGCGACGGAGGCGTAGTAGAGATCATCCCCTGCCGCAAAGCCCGCGACCCAGACCAGATGCCGCGTGCCCGCCGCATCAACGGCAATATCGGGGACGGAATATGAAGGGGCGCCGCCGCGCGTCGAGGCGTCGGTCAGTTGCGCGGTCGCGACCGGCGAGGCCGGCGTAAAAACGCCGGATAGATCAGAAGAGAGAAGATAGATATCCGAGGCGTTCTGATCCTGATTGAAATCGTACCACGCGACTTGGAGCCGCCCCGAGGCCTCGACGGCAAGCTGCGGCGTAAAACCATTATCACCGAGATGGACCGCCGTTGAATTCGTCAGCCGGATGTCGGTCGCCGAGAAGCTCCCGCCCGCCGGACGCGAATCCATATAGATTTCGATGTTATCGATCCAGCTTCCAGGCCCAGTCGATTGACGATGATCGTGCCAGACGACGTGGACCTTATCGTCCGGCGTGATCGCGAGGGAGGGATGACGCCCGCCGATCTTATCGGCCGCGATGAACGAATCATCGATCGAGACTTGCGGGCTCCAGGCGCCCCCGGGCGGCCGGAGGCGATGGTAAATGAAATTGGGAAACGTCGCGGGGACGGTAACCTGCACGCCGGACCAGTAAACGACATGCAGGTTGCCGAGCGTATCGAACGCGATGACCTTGCCCGGGGTGCGGCTGAGCTGGTAATCCGCCGCCCCGTCGGTGAGCTTTTCGGGCACGGTGAACGTCTGCGCGGCGAAGGCCGTCGCGGCCGTCATCGATTGAAGGCAAAGACCGAAGGCGAACATTGACCGAAATGCGCGCCTCGCATCGATCGCATACCGCGATCGCCCCGATTCCCCTGAACCTGGACGATCCTTCGAACGCATTGTGGAGCTGGTCTTCATCATGCTTCTGTTCTCGCAGACGGCGATCTCCGAGGTGGCCGGGTCCGCCCGCATCACACCCGCTTCACCCTGACTTCATCCTATAGCACAGGCCCATCCGATTCACTGCTCATACGTGGAATCTCGGGGAGCGCCCCGAATCTCCCCGAGCCGTTCGCCAACCCCTCACTCGTATTCCTCCCAGGCGCGCGCCGAGCTGAGCGCGCCCGGCGTGAGCGTCAGGACGTTATTCGTGCCGAACGTGCCGAGCAATAGCGTCGCGCCGCCCTCGCCCCCGAAGGGCTCAAACTGGCGCGTGCGGGAGCTGACGATCAGGCTGCCGGCAAATCCGGCCTGGACGCTCGCAAAGACCGCCGGAGTGACCGAATCGGCAAGCAGGTCGCCGGGCGTGGGAAACGTAAGCACGACGCCGGTGAACGTGAAATCGTTTGCCATGACAAGGACGTCATCCTCGGCGTCGATTGCGAGATCGGCGATGCCGAATTCGCCCGTGCGAATGGCGTTGGATTCGCCGCCGTCGATGTCCTCATCGCTGTTCGTATTGACGAGCCCAAAAATCTCGCCAGTGAAAAACGTGGCCTCGGTCGTGCCCAGGATGATCTCGCCCGCCGCAGTAAAATCGAAACCACCATTGAAATCGAATCCCGTAAAGTAGGGCCCCGCCGCCGGAAGAAACGCCGGGACACCTAGCGGATCGGCCAGCACGAGAAGCTCGGCCATGCCGCCGCCATCGGCCGTCTGGATCATCACCGAGCCGCTGGGGATGCCCGAGGGATTACCGGCCGGCACGAGCCGCACCTGAGCGCCGCTGAAATCGCTGCCCGGATTGGTCAGGATCGGCGCGAGCAGTTCGGTGATCTCGCCGGGATCGTCGAAGTCGCCATCGGCCGGATTGTTGTCGTCCAGCAGAAGGATCGTCTCACCGGGAAAGGAGGCGCCGCCGAAGCTGTTATCGACCAGGACGATCTGCGTCGGCGAGATCGCAACGCATCCGCCGATCGCGCCGAACGGGCCATCGGCGATGATCTGGGACGTGCCACTGGCGAGATTCACCAGCGCGAGATCGTTATCCTGGAACGCGCCGACGGAACAGAAGACGGTCGAATCGTCGAACGAATTGCGCCCCAGACCGCCTTGGAAATCCGCCGGCAGCGCGATCGAGCCGGGCGTATATCCCTCGGGGACGACATCAAAACTCGACACGGCGATCGAAGAGGCCGAGCCAGCCGAAGAAGCCGAGCCAAGCGCAGAGCGCAGAGCCCCGGGGTCGCGCTCTTCCAAGGCGCGCAGAAGCGGGGAAGACACGGCGAGCGGGATCGACGCATCGGCGGCGAACGCGCCGGATGAAGGCGCGGATGGCATCGTCACAGCGACGAACGCGCCGACGAATATGGTCATGAGCGCCGCGCCAAAAGCAGCGCGCGAAATAAAGTTATTCTTAAACCGTTGGACAGTCATATCAGCGTTCTCCTCGTGAACATCAGAAACGATTGCGGGAGGCCAGCCCGCGCTGAATCCCAGGTCGATGCAAATCGGAGGGAGGGCAACGGGCCGACGGCTTGGGCCGATCGCACGAACACAATCAGGTGGGATCGACGCGACGTGGGTGCTCAGCACCCGTCGTCATGCAATGTGTGTTTCAGTTGTTTACAAGCGAGAGACGATCGAACTTCGCGCCGACAAACCCGGTCGAGCTTTCATGATCGCGCACCTCCATCGGTGGGGGTGAAATCGACGGGAGTTGGCGAGGGGGAGGCTGCCCCCCCGGCGCGGGCCACATGCCGGGTCGGCTCGTAAGCCGAGCGACCTGCATGCGTCAGGCCTCATCGAGCGTGGGGCAAATAAAAAGCCCTCGCTCGGGTTGGCCAAGGAGGGTCCGTGGATGGGAACCATCAGCCGCGCTTCTCGCTACCCGAAGAAGTGATTAGCGGACAGCTCGCGTGACTCGATATTCTGGCTTGCGGATCAACCTACTCGCCGCGCCTTCTCAGCCTCGTGCGAGGCCAATGGCATAGTTGCGGCTTTCGTCCCCGCTCACAGCGACGGGTTCGCGCCGGATTTTCACCGGACTTCCCGAGTGCATGGAGCGTATCACTATGTCGGGATGATCCAAACACGAGCGGCGGGGCCGAAGCAAGCGGAATCGGAAAACGAGGGCGAGGGTGGGCGATGGCTTGGAGGGAGGCTTTGGTTCGTCGGCGGGAGGATACTAATTAGTGTACTGCCTCGGGCTTTCTGAATTCGGTCGCTTTTCGAGGCGACCTTGAAGATCTCCGACAAATCTTGCCTTAGGAAAAAAGAAAGGATCCCAGCGCACGATAAACTTTCCGGGCTTCAGCCTGCGGTCAGGGGTTCGCCCCACAGAAAACGCATGCTCGATTTCATCTAAGGCTTCTTGAATAGACCAGTCTCCGGCAGGGCGCCCGAAATACCTGACTGCTCCTAGATGTCCCGCTGTCAGCACGCATGTTGTTAGTACTATAGCGACGCTTCCTAGCGGCATATCCAAAAGAACAATTGAGATCAATGGCATCAGCAAACCCTGGGTCAAAATCACCCCGAAATATAGATCGTGTAAATCAGTTGACTTGCCAACAAAGCGAACTCGATCACCATAGATTTCATATCGAGCGGATCTTGCGAAAAGGACATTTGCGAAGATGCATCCGGCTGCCATTGTGAAAATGCTAAAGTTTTGAGTCACTGAGTGATCGCGCATGCGCTCCAAATGAAAAGTTGGGTACTGCACCAAGAAGGATCCTATGCCAAAGGGGTTGAATACGAGCGTGCTAATGAATATCACCTCAAAAATCCCCGCTAGCGGGAGAAACAGCCAGCGGTAATAAACCTTTGGAATTTCGCGAACAGTATTGGATCCCACATTCTCT
>JAJFLK010000569.1 GCA_021772735.1 Candidatus Sumerlaeota bacterium
AAGCCGCCGAACTCGTCTGCAAGCGCCTGGATGGAGACGTCAAGGCACTGCTGGGGCAGCTCCCCAAAGCCCTGGCGCTCGCATTGGAACCCATCCTGGAGAACCTGACGCGGCGCCAACGCTAGCCTCGGATCGCCGAAAGTGCGAAACTCCGGCGATGCAGGCCGATCAGCCGAACTCAGAATTGCAATCGTCGCGTGAAACGCCCGCGCAAGCCGCTGACCGGGCCGCGCAGGGGCGCGCCTCGCTCGGCCTGGTGGGCGTGGCCATCATCGCATCGGCCATCGCGATGCGCGTCGCCCTGTTTGCCTCGGGCCGCATCCCGATCGATGGCGATGAAAGCCTCATGGGCGTCATGAGCTTTCATATCGCCGGCCTGGAGCGCTTCCCCCTTTATTTTTACGGGCAGTATTACCTCGGCACGCTTGAGCTCCCTCCCCTCGCCGCGCTCATGGCGCTCGGCAACGACGCTTGGCAGACCTCTGCCTGGACGATCCGAATCACCGCCTGGCTCTATCTTGCCCTTCTGTTGATCGTCCATTATCGGCTCTGCGAGCGCTTTTTCGGCCGGCGTGCGTCGCTGTGGTGCATTTTTGCCCTGGCGTTCGGCCACGCCTACTGGATGGATTATTCATCAAGACTGCGGCACGTTGTCCTGATGCTGGCCGTGGGCGAGGCCATGACGCTGCTCGCCCATGCAATACTCGAACAATGGCGCGCAGAAAGACGGGTATCCCTGGCGCGGACGTTCGCGCTGGGCCTCGTCGGCGGATTGGCCTGGTGGCATTATCAGCTCGTCATCGTCTTCTTCGTGCCCATCGCGATCGCGATCGCCGTCTCGCCCTTCGCCCGCGCCTGGATCACAAAGCCCGGACTGCACGACAGCAGGCGGCCCGGACCCCACATCGACGCGGCGGGAAGGCTAGGCGGAATCGACGTCCCGGCGCTGATTCGTCTGGCGGTGATGATGATCGTCGTGTTGATCATTATCGCCATCTCCATCGGCGAAGGCGCGTCCTGGTGGCGATCGTACCGGTACATTTTTCTCACGTGCCTGAGCGTTTCGGGAGCCGCCATCGCGCTTGCCTGCCGCGCGTGGATCATCGAGAGGCACACCACGGGACAACTCGACAACGGCCCTACGGCGGCAAAGCTCGCGCCTGCGATGCTCGCCGGAGGCTTCATCCTCGGCTCACTGCCAATGATCGTCGCTTTTTCCAACATGACTCAGGCGTTCTGGATTGCGGAGCCACAACCGGATTGGACGACGTTTTTCGTCCGCGCGCGCGAACTGTTCGTGCTCGATATCTCGGTCATGACAGAAATGGTCAGGCAGGCGCCCGGCGACCGATCGGCGTACGTCGTCACGCCCGCGACCACGTTAAATCTCCTGCTGTATGCGGGCGGATCATATGCGTTGATCCGTCGTCTCTGGCGGCCTGCCTCTCGTTTCGATCGCGTCGGAGCCGCCTTCTTCTGTCTCATGCTTGGCACGCTCATCGTCTCGCATTTGAACATGCCGAAAAAGACCGTGGTCGCCGAACCCAGATTTCTTGTCCCGCTGTATGTGACCGCATCGGTTGCGCTGGGCCTGCTCGCCGCTGAGGTTCAATCCCTGATCGCGCAGCTTGCCGGCAAGCGCGCGTCCTGGGCTCCGAGCGCCTTCGCGGCGTTTGGAGTGGCGGCGGTCATCGCCCTGCGGGTGCCTTTATGGCAGGCAATGCCCTCCCGGGATACGGACCTGCGCTCAGGTCATCGCTCGGATCTGGTCCAGATCGTTCGCACACTCGAAGAGCGCGGAGTCGAGCGCGTTGTGATGCCCTTCGGAAGCGGGTGGGGGCGGTTGGGATGCGAACTGGAATTCGCATCCGGTTTGAGATTGCGGTGCAATTATGGCTCTATTGACGATCGCCTGGGCGCGATCGTGGATGAAAGCAACTGGAGCGGCACGACGTATCGCCTCTCCGAAGAAGGTTATTCGAATTCAGGGCGTCGCGATCAGGCGGATGAAGCCGAGGCTCAGCTGATTGAGCAAAGCGAATTCCGCGCGGGAATGTATTATCTATATCTCGAACCCGATGGGGGACCGGCACAAGCGAAATGAGCGACACGAACACGATCGACCTGCGCAGCGATACGGTGACCCGGCCCAGCCCGCGCATGCGCCGCGCCATGGCCTCGGCCGAAGTCGGCGATGATGTCTTTATGGACGACCCGACTGTCAACCGGCTCCAGGAGCGCGCCGCCCGAATCTTTGAACGCGAGGCCGCGCTGCTTTTCCCTTCGGGCTCGATGGCCAACCTCGTCGCGATCCGGGCTCAAACCGAACCCGGGAACGAAGTCGTCTGCGAATCCCTTTCCCACATCTACAATTACGAGGTCGCGTCCATGTCGGCCGCCGCCGGCGTGATGCCTCGAGTCGTCGAAGGCACCGAAGGGGAGATGACTTGGGCGCAGATTGAGAAGGCCATCCGCCCCGCGCAATACAACCTCGCGCAGACCGGGCTCATCTGCCTGGAGAACACCGGCAACATGGCCGGAGGGGCGGTTCTGCCGACTGAGGGCGTCGAGGCGATTTGCACCGGGGCCCGCAACGCCGGAATACCCACCCATCTCGATGGAGCGCGCATCTTCAACGCGGCGACCGCACTGGGCGAGAGCGCCGCCGCGATCACGCGCGGCTTTGATACGATCTCGTTCTGCCTCTCCAAAGGCCTGGGCGCGCCGGTCGGCTCGATGCTCGTCGGCTCGCGCGATTTCATCGAGCGCGCCCGCCATTTTCGCAAGATGTTCGGCGGCGGCATGCGTCAGGCGGGCGTCCTGGCCGCGGCCGGCCTGGTCGCGCTCGAGGAGGGCCCGCCGCGCCTGCACGAGGATCACGCGAACGCACGGCTTCTGGCCGATCGGCTGGCTCTGCTGCCCGGCATAACGATCCAGCCCGAAGCCATCGTCACGAATATTCTGTTCTTCGGCATCGAAGAAACCGGATTGAGCGCCGCCGAATTCGTTGCCCGCCTGGCGCGTGCGGGAGTGCTGTGCTTGCCGACCGGGCCAACGCAAGTCCGAATGCTGACGCACTGTGATGTGGACCGCGCGGGGATCGAGCGGGCTGCTGATACGATCGAACAGATCCTATCGGCCTGAGCGAATTCGGCATCAGAACACGCAGTTCCACGAAAAGGGAATAGACCATGACAAACGATTCCAGAGCGCCCGACAACGATCATGACACGGGCGCCGAACCCACGGCCGAAGAGAACCGCGAGATCGATTCGATCATGCGTATCTACATAGCCGATGGCGATCCGCGCGAGGCCTACTCGCTGATCAACGATCAGCTCAACACCATCCACACGCGGGCTACGGCGATCCTGACCGTCGTCGGCGCCGTCGTGACCGTCACTGGATTTTCGGGCCGGCTCATCGCGGCGACGCTTCCGGCTGCCCAGGCGCTGGTGATCACCGGGTTGTTCTTGTCCATGACAGCCGGGGCGATCACGCTCATCCGCGTGATGCACGTGCGCTGGATCTCGACGTATATGTATCTGCCGCCCCGGCAATGGCTGCTCGTCGCCATCCGCCGCCGCAATAACAAAACGCGAGCGATCCGCCTGGCGGCTTCGGTGCTCGTCGTCGGTCTTACGCTCTATGCGATTGCGATCTCGCTGCTGCTCGTCAACCCGCACGGCGCAGATATGCTCGGCGCGCGGCTGAACTGAAGCCGCCGGCGCGGGCTCCGATTAAGAGTCGCTTACGATCTCACCGTCAATCCGTCGGTTTGATTTTGATATTCCGAAACCACACGCGCTCGTGATCGCCCTGGAGGACAATGGGGCCTCGAGGGCCGGGCAGGGGCGTTTTGAGCCGGTGATTCCATGTGGTTGACTTGCACTCCTGCGCGTCGTGGATGAGCGTGCCGTTCTGGTGTGCGGTGATCTTGCCACCTTCGACCACGACGACCATCGAGTTCCATTCGCCCATGGGTTTGGTCGCATCGGCCAGCGGAGGATGTAGCGAATAGAGCCCGCCATCGGAACGTGAAGTCTTTTTATCGCCGAGCGGCTTGTTGATTTGAATCTCCCACAAGCCGCGCAGAAAAACCCCGCTGTTGCCCTCGGCTTTGTATTCGTATCTCAGCTCGAAATCTCCGTATTCGGTCCGAGTTGCGATATCGGGAATGGTCCCCGCGTCGTTAGTCATCACGCCATCGGTGATCGTCCAGGTGATCTCGCCGACCTCGGCGCTCGATCCGCGCTCGAACGTTCGCCAACCCGAAAAATCTTCGCCGTTGAAAAGATCGACCCAGACGGCTCCGGATTCATCGGCGGATTCACCGGCAGATTCCCCCTCGGCGTCGGCGATGCCTGCACCCCATACGGCCAGGCACGCGCAAACCAGCGCGCAAGTCATCGTGCGGATCATGGCTCGGTTCATCGCGTGGACGATCCCGCTCTTTGGCGGGCGCTCAATATATCGGATGGTTCGTTCGATCATGGCTCTGACTCCTCAGCCCCGATTCAAATAGCCTCAGCATCATTCGCTGTTCGGCAATAGCGTGTCCGCAACCGGACGGCAAGTCAACCCGCGGTTGGTACCCGGGCGAAAAGTAGGGATTCTTCGCGCCTTTGCGGCTTTGCGTGAAAAAATCTTCTCTCCCATTCGCATCGGCACGAAGCCGTACTCGGCCCACCCTATCAACTCAATAAGAATTGATTCACGCAAAGCCGCAAAGGCGCAAAGAAGAGAAGAAAATATACAAGCCCGGATCGCCCTATGCCCCGACTACTTGATCCAGCCTTCGGTCCGGAGATATTCGATGATCTGGGCGACGGATTCGTCCTCGGTCTGCGTCGCGGAGTTGACCGTGATTTCGGCGTTCTCCGGCGCTTCGTATGGATCGCTCACACCTGTGAAGTTCTTGATCTCTCCCGAAATCGCCTTCGCATAGAGCCCCTTCACGTCGCGAGCGATCAGATCGTCCAGCGGGCACTCGACGTAAACCTCGACGAAGTTGCCGACCTGCGCGCGGTTGAAATCCCGGATTTCCTTATACGGCGAGATCGCCGCGCTCATCGCCACCGCACCGTGCTGCGTGAGCAACTTGGAGACGTATCCGATGCGCTTGATGTTCGTATCGCGATCTTCCTTGCTGAAGCCCAATCCCTTGGAAAGATTCTGGCGCACTTCATCGCCATCCAGAATATGCACGCTTCGGCCGTGCGCGCGGAGGATCGGCGCAAGCTTCTGCGTAAGAGTCGATTTGCCCGAACCCGAGAGCCCGGTGAACCAGAGCGTGAAACCCTGCTCGTAACGCGGGCGCTCGATGGCAGATTTGGGCTGCTCGCTGACCGAATCAACAGGCGTGAGGCTGCCCTTCTGCGCGTCGCTGCCTTCGATGCCTTCTTCGCTGTCCAACGATGCATCAGCATTGAAGAAATGCCGGATCAGCACCTGCGCGATCTCGGGCCGCGTGAACTCCTCGGGCGGCACGACGCCGTTGCCGAACATCTCACGCACCTTGGTGCCCGAAAGGATCACTTTGTCTTCCTTGGGATGCGGGCAGGTCTTGAAGCTCGCCATCCCGCCGCAGCGGTAGCAGTAAAAAGAGTGCTCGAACGTCAGCGGCGTGATGCCGATCTCGGCGGCCGTGAAGTTCTCGAAAATTTCCTGCGCGTCGTAAGTGCCGTAGTAATCGCCGACGCCGGCGTGATCGCGCCCGACGATGAAATGCGTGCAGCCGTAATTCTTGCGAAGCAGCGCGTGATAGAGCGCCTCTTTGGGACCGGCGTAGTGCATATTCGCCGGGAAGATCGAAAGCGCAACGCGGGCAGGCTGGAAATATTCTTTCATCAGGACGTTGTAGCATTCCCAGCGGACCGGGCCCGGAATATCGCCGGCCTTGGTCGCGCCCATCAACGGATGGATCAGGACGCCATCGGCCAGCTCAAGCGCGCAACGCAAAAGATACTCATGAGCGCGATGGATCGGGTTGCGGGTCTGAAACGCGGCGACTGTCTTCCAGCCCTTCTCGGCGAAACGGCTGCGGGTCTCGGCGGGGGTCAGGCGTCCCTCGTTGAAATCCGCATATTCGTGGCGAGCGATGGCTTCGATACGGCCACCGGCGAGCCACCGGCCGCGCTCATGGATCGCGGCGACGCCCGGATGCGCGGTGTCTTCGGTGCGGTAGACGTGGCGGGCTTCGGTCGCGAGATCGCCTTCATAGATCTCTTCAATCCGCAAGATCGCCAGCGTCGCTGAACCGTCCGAGAGCGCGATGGCTCCGCCCTCGCCGACCGTTGCCTTCTGCTCATCGGTCAGGCCAAGCACGATGGGGATGGGCCAGACGGTGCCGTCGGCGAGGCGCGTCTCGGCGATGACCGAGCGGTAATCGGCCGATGTCATGAAACCCTCGTTCGGCGAGAGCGCGCCGGTTGTCAGCAGCTCCACATCGGCAATCTGGCGGTCCGAGAGGGTGATCGTCGGGAGGCCCTTGGCCTCTTCGACGGCCTTCTCCCAGGCCGCCCCTTCGAGCAGGCAATTGATGAGCGTCCCACCATGGGGATCGATCAGATGGCTTTCGGTCTTGGTCGCAGTCGTCACGTTTGAACCTTCTTCCCTTGTGCGGCCCGTCGGGATCGCCCCCGCACGGCCTTCGTAAAGATTTGAATCTAAAAGATTTAGCGGCTTGAAAGTGGTAAATAGCCCGGTTCCGGGCCGCCCGCGCCGGTTCTTCAAGGCCCTTCCCTGGCTCATCATCCGGCAACGCAAGCCGCCAATATATCAGGTCGAGGCGGGTGCGGTCAAGCGGGGTGATCCGAACACTTCGAATGTTCGGCCAAATAGGCGAGGATCTTGCGGCTTTTCGATTGGCATCCGGACAGCAGATTGGAATAATCGCTGGGCAACGAGCCTCAGATCCTCGGAATTCCAGCGATGGGCACCACGGCGTGGCTCCTGGCGCATGAACGTGAAAGCCACTTCGCCTTAGACCGCCGCGACTTATACTTGTCTACTCAACACTATGAAAAGATTTCTATCAAAAGCCAGGATTCGCAAGATCGTCAGAAATGCGATTGGGGACACTCTTGAGCAAGAGGGATTTATTGAGTTCAAACCCTTCTACGCCGCTTGCTGGGTGCGGCGGC
>JAJFLK010000570.1 GCA_021772735.1 Candidatus Sumerlaeota bacterium
GGTGTCGGGTGTGGCGTTGGGGTGGGCGTTGCCGTCGGCTCGGGAGTTGGTCGCGGAGTGGCCGTGGGTTCAGGTGTGGGCGTCGGGGCCGGAGTGGATGTCGGTGAAGGAGTCGGTGTTGCCGTTAATTCGGGCGTCGGGCGCGGCGTGGGTCTGGGAGTCCGAATCGGTGTCGCCCTGGGTGTCGGCTCGGGTGTTGCCGTCGGGGTTGCGAGCCTGGCGATCTGTCGTCCGCCCGTCTCTTCGCCGGTGTCATCGCCGCCAGCGTCCCGATCCGCCTGGCTGCCTCCGATACCGCCAATCTCAGGTCCGACATCTGGACCATCCGCGACACCGACGCCATTCGGATCGACCGCTGCCACCAGCGTTCTGGCCGCGCCTGCCTCGCTTGTGGCGCGTCGATATGCCAGCGCCGGCGCGATCGCACCACGAAGCGATAGCTCCGAAGGCAGCCATTGGCGGGGTTCGTTTGGCAGCGCACCGAGGACCGATGAATAAATCACGAGTGCCAGCGACCAGACCGCAACCAGGCCCGCGCCGAACCCTGCCGCGAATCGCGGAACCCGCCTGCGCTCTGCCTGGGGCACGGTCGCCGCCGAACGCTTTCCGGGGAGGCGGCGGCTCGGCATCCAGCGTTTGCCGTGCCGTGCTTTGTCTAGGGCCTTGACCAGCGCCTCGACGCTTGGGTATCGGTCGCCCATATCTTTGGCGAGGCACCTCAAGATGATCGTCTGCAGGGAGCGGCTCACGGCGGCGTTGATCTGTCGGGGAGGCGCGGGCGGCTCGTAGAGGTGCATGGCGGTGATCTGCTCACTGCTGCGTCCCTCGAACGGCCGCCGGCCGGTGACGATCTCATAGAGGATGACGCCGACGGCGTAGATGTCGGTCCGCGCGTCGATCGGATCTTTGCGGATTTGCTCGGGCGCCATGTAATAGCTGCTGCCAAAAACCGTGCGCGTCACAGTCGCGTTGCGCGTCAGTTCGGGCGAGAGATCGGATTGAACATGCGCGATTCCGAAATCGGTCAGCGTGGCCTCGCCCTCGGAGCTGATCAAAATGTTTGAGGGCTTCAGATCGCGGTGAAAAACACCGCCTTCGAATTGATGCGCGTAGGAAAGAGCCCCCAGAACCTTCAATACGATCTCGATCGCCTTGTTCGGATCTGCCTTGTCGGTCAGCGAGGTCTGAAGCGTCCCCGGATAATACGGCATGACGAAGGCGGGAAGCTCCAGATCGCGGTAGGGGTGATATCCCGAGGCGAGCGGCTTGATGATTCCGGGATGATCCAGGCGGTTGAGGATCGAAATTTCCTGTTCTGCGCAATCGAGCAAAGCGGGCGAATCGGCGATCTGTGGGAGGCAAATCTTCAGAGCGCGCAGGCGTCTGGTCTTCACTTCGTGAACTCGATAGACCTCGGAGAATCCGCCCAGCTCGATCCGCTGCATCACGCGATATCGGCCTTCCAGGATCTCTGAGCCCGGCTCGACTGTGTGGCGTCCCGCTTCGCGGATCTCTTCGGTGCGCAGGAGCTTGCGTTTGAGATCGAGCGCTGAGGCAAACCGATCTCCCGCCTTTTTCTCCAGGCATCGGTGAATGATCTCGCACAGGTATTCCGAAAGCGCGGTATTGGCTTCGATAACCGGCGGCACTTCGGAGTTGATATGATCCCGGATGACATCGAATTCCGAATCCCCGGAGAACGGCAGCCGGCCTGCGCACATTCTGTAAAGGACGACGCCCATGGCGTAGATGTCGCTCTGCGCGGTGACCGGCGTCATCAGGCATTGCTCGGGCGAGAGGTAATACGGCGTCCCGATGATGGCCTTGCCCGTCAGGTTCCGATCCGCCGCCTTGTCTTTGGCGATGCCGAAATCGGTAAGCACGACCTTGCCCTGCTTGTTCGTCATGACGTTGATCGGCTTGAGATCGCGATGGATGATTCCCTGCGCGTGGGCGCAATCCAGGGCCTCCAGCACGCAAATGACCGCGCGGATGCCGTCGCCGATCGACATCTGTTTCATCCGCTGCTCAAGCGTGGTGGGATAGTAATCCATCGTGAACCACGGAATTTTCATGTCGGCCACGGCGTGATAACCGTATTCGTGGACCTCGATGATATGCTCGTGGCGCAGGCGATCGAGCAGTTCGTATTCCTGCCTGAACCGGTCGACGATTTTCTCGGTCCGGGCGTATTTCGGTTTGAGGAGCTTCACGGCCATCATGCGGCGTGATTCGAGGTGACGCACGCGCCAGACCTCTCCCATCCCGCCCTCGGCGATGAATCCCTCGACGCGATACGTGCCCTGGGCGAAGTCCTGTCCGGTTTCAAATATCATTCGACCGCGTCCGTCCGTCGGCGGGCCTCGATCCATTGGCTTCGGATCAGATCCGCATGACGCGCAGATTCGGCTTCGAGCGGCCAGGCGACTCGGACGTGCGAGCCGGCGGCGGCGTCCAGACTGGAGTAGGTCAGCGTAAGTTCTTCGTCTCGTAGAGCCCAAAGGACGGCCGAATCAGCAGCCGCCGGAGAGGCTTCGACCCGGCTGCCGACCTTGCCGTTCGCGCCATCAATAAAAACGGCCGATCCGTCATCGAGCAGACACACCAGGTCCCATGCGCCGTCTCCGTTCAGATCAAGAGCTTCGGCGGCCCGTGCCAGTTCAAGAACAACGATCGCATCGCGCCCGAAGTTTGCCCGCGCCCGAACCTCCCGGCCCAAAGCCTGAACCATTCGGAGCGCTTCGGGCGGGGCCAGCCGGATCGCTGATTCACCCGAGCCGTCGCCAGCGTTCCCATCTTCAGTCGATAAACCAAAAGCCCCGCGCTCAACTCGTGCCCTAGGCATCGGCGCCGAGCCCCAGAACAGGATCACGAGTCCAAGAGCGACAGCCCCGGCGATGAATCCCGGCAAATAGGAGATTCCTCCGGAGGCCAGCCGCCCCAGGCCTTCAATCGCGGAGTGTGCCAGAGTCGTCTCACCATCATCCTCGCCGGGATCCGGAGCCAGACTGAAAGGTGCTTCGTCTTCAGATTCAAATGAATCCGGCATTTCGACTATGTTCGTGGCGTCTTCGTCCGAGCCCTCTGCGTCGCCTGTCCCTTCGGGCTCTGGCATCCGGTCTCGCACTGGTCGCTGCGTCGTGACCCGGTCCTGGTCGTCTCCGGGTTCCTCTGGTCCTCCGGTGCCCTGGGCATCGGTCCCCTGGGGAATCATGACGGTGGCGGCCTCGAACTCAGAGTCTTCGGTTGTATCTCCCCCGGCTTCGCGAGGGGCCGGCTCGCCAGGGCGCTCGGACGCGGGTTTGCCGCCTTGCTTCTTGCGGTCGGCGTCTCTATTGGATGAAGCCATGATAAAGATCGATTTTGGTCGGGTGCGAGCGGGGCCGATTGTGCAGCCGACCCAAGAAGGGCAATTGTCGCGCCGCTTCGCCGCGCGGAAAATCATCGAATCGTATTCGGCAAGCGCATGTCAACGCCCATATCTCCGGGCGAGCGCGAGCGCATGCGGGTGACCCGCCTCAGGATCGTTCGCGATTCTCATACGAATAGAGTAGAGGCAGTATCAAGTTCGGCATCAAGAGCGGTTTGAATTTCCCTCGCGGCTTGCCCAGCCCGATTCGGTGCTCCTACCTTGGGCACAGTCTGAACAACTCGTCGGTTCCACGAATATCTTCGACATCAATGAGAAGGGGGTATCGACGGCGTTGACTATTGTATCGGTGAATGATATAGTCGCTCCTGTTGTATTCATGTGGAGAGGAGATGGCCTTGAGGATATTCGACCTGGAGCTGTTAATGAGCCCGCGCCGGTGAGACAGCGATCGCATCACCAGGGGGCCGCAATAAGAAGGCTGAAAAGAAAACCCCGCCGAGGCATGGCCTGCGGCGGGATCTGGAAGCTGGAGCGCGTGACGGGAATCGAACCCGTATCTTCGGCTTGGAAGGCCGAAGCACTAACCGTTGTGCTACACGCGCCTGCAACCCGGAATCTAAGGCTTCCGGCGCAGGGCATCAAGTCTGGAATTTATTCATGACCGAAAGAATCGCCCGATGGCGGGATTTTTACACATCAAATCAGAGGACGACGAAAGGGACGACCGTGGCAAAACTCGAGACCGAAATTAAGCAGAACAAGAAAATCCAATCGCCTCACGTCGAGGCATATCTGGCTCTTCAGCGGACGACCGATCTGGCCTCCAGGCCCGTGGAGAAGGCCTTCGCCAAGTGGAAGCTGACCCCCGAGCAGTATAATGTCTTGCGAATCCTGAAGGGCTCGGAGCCGAAGGGATTGCCGACGCTGGAGATCGGCCGGCGCATGATCACGCGGGCGAGCAACGTCACCCGGATCATCGACCGGCTTGAGGCAAAGGGTCTCGCTATTCGCAAACGCGATAGCCGCGACCGCAGGGTGGTCCAGATTCGCATCAGCGCCGCCGGCCAGAAGATGTTGAACGAGATGCGAACGCGAGTTTTGGAGTCAACCAAGATCGGCATGTGCGGTTTGAACGATACTGAAGCCAAGCGGCTGAGCGCCCTGCTGGAGAAGATTCGCGAAGGCCTGGCCCGGCGTGTCGTCCGGCGCTGATGACACCGTCCCCCCGGCTGCTCCTTGCCACCGGCAACCAGGGTAAAGCCGCTGAAATGAAACAAATCCTGCGTGCCCGCCTTGGGGGCGCAGGCTTCGCTTTTGCCACATTGGCTGAGTTTCCCACGGTAGCCGAGCCCGAGGAAACGGGCTCATCGTTTGAGGATAACGCCCGCCTCAAAGCGATTTACTACGCGCGGGCCACCGGCATGCTCTCGCTCGCCGACGACTCGGGCCTCGTCGTTGATGCGCTCGGCGGGAGGCCCGGTATTCGTTCGGCCCGGTATGCCGCGACGTCCGAAGCTCGCATTCGGCGCATCCTGGACGAATTGGCAGAAGTTGAGGTTAAGGACCGGACCGCCCGCTTCGAGTGTGTCGCAGCATTGGCCGATCCCGAAGGGGGCGTCGCATCGCGTACCGGACGGGTCGAGGGCGTGATCGCGTGCAAAGGGGCCGGGCAAGGCGGATTCGGTTACGATCCCATTTTTTGCCCGATCGACGTGGATAGGGCCGATGGATCTCCGCCCGGAGCGACGATGCCGACCTTCGCGCAAATCCCCCCTGAAGCAAAACACGCGCTGAGCCACCGAGGGCGAGCCCTCGCCGAGTTGATCGATTGTATCGGGGCCAGTCTGGCCACCGGCCGAGTCGTTGATCCGGATTCGGGCGCGGCGTGAATCGGGCCGAATCGCCGGAAACGCGGGAGCCTCGCAGCGCCCGGAGCAGCACGTTCATCGCCCTCTCGGCTCGCCCCTGGGATCTCACTTCCTTGACCCGCATCCGGGTTGCAAAATGCCTTCCGCGTTTTGGTTGACAGGAGTTCGGGGTCTTGAGGTATGATCCCGCACTCTGCGCAATATCGCGCACGCGTTTTGAGGGGCGGGGGCGCAGGCGCGAGC
>JAJFLK010000058.1 GCA_021772735.1 Candidatus Sumerlaeota bacterium
GAGCTAACGGGTATCTGGAGCCAGTCCCCGACCGACGCAGCGTCGATTCGTTCCGCCTCGAACAGGGCGGCGATGAACTGATCATTCGCGCCGACGCGATGCGGATTGACGAATTCCCAAACGACTTGCCCGCCGGGCGTGACTTCCAGGGCCCTCCCCGAATTAGATTCGGCGATCAGTGTGTTTCCGTTTTCCAATCGCTGATTTGTGCCCGATGTCAGCGAGGAGAATTTTCGCTCCGGCGTCGATCCGAACGACCAGACCTGCTCCATTGTCAGCGGATCGAACTCGACGACGCGTGACCCGCGTTCCGCGCCTTCATTGTCGAACACAATCATCGTTCCCGAATCCAGAAGTTGCGCATCATGCTGGGCGTCCCAGGGTCCGGTCTTTGCCCAGACGACTTGTTCCCAATCGGGATCGACGATCACGACGGTGTCGAGTTCGCGGATCGAGATGAGAAGATTGCCCGTGGCGAACGCGGCGTGACGCCCGGCGAAACGGCCGTCGAGCCGGCGAATCGAATTGGTATGGAAGATATCGCCGAAGCGTACCGGCCGCTCGGTGAGTATGTTCGCGAATTCGGAATTCTCAAAGCATTCGATCAATGAAATCTGATTCCGAATCTCTCCCTCGGGGCTCAACTCGACAACAAAGTCTTCGAGAATCGGCTGAGTTTCGTCGAGTCGAGGCATGACGTGGGCCTTGCGTGTCAGCGTGTATATCGTCCCGTCCTCCAGAACCTCGATGTCGTGATGCGCGCGACATCGGTTCGCCCAGATCAGGTTTGAATCGCGGTCGATCTTGATGATGCCTGAACCCTCGAAAACGGCCAGAAGATCGCCGCCGGGCAGCAGGTGGACCCGCCGCCAGTATTGAGCTTTCCTCCAGGGAAGGCCGGATTGATCGCCCGGCCATCCATCATCGAGCCCGTTGCGCCATGTATGCAGAACGCGGCCATCCATATCGGCCAGGAACGCTGATGTGTCGTGGGCCGATGTGCACAGGTTAAGCCCGTCCTCGGAGGCATCAGCTTCGTAAATCGTGACCCCTCTGATCGAGGGCGAAATCTTCTTGGTTCCGCGCAAGTAGCCGAGAGCTTCGAGTCGCGCCAATTCCTCTAACAGTTCGGTCGTCTTTGCCGCATTGTCGTCGTCGTGTCGCGTCGTGCCGGCAGATTCTGAAGCGTCCGCCAGGTCGGCCTTTGCCGAGCGCCTCGTATTCATGTAGAAGGCCAAAGCGATGACGCCGATGCCCGCGACGGTGAGCGGCCACACATTGCCGCGTAGTGATTTGAGGTGATTCTTGGCCGTCATCCGTCTCTCTCCGGGGTTCGAATTCGCATTGTCCCCCACATCTACTTGGCCGAAGGTCGCCCGCCGTATCCGATCTGCGGGTTCCGAAGCCGGGAACAATCTGATATGATACCGGATTCGGCTGCGCCAATCGATAGACGGACCGATCCGAAGAGGAATCCCAGGACCATGCCACTAACTGAATCAAATCTCGACGAGTTACTTGACGGGCTCAAGTTCGATGAGAAGGGCCTGCTCGGCGCGATCGTCGTTGATGCGGCGACCGACAAGCCGCTGATGTTCGCCTTTCTTAACCGCGAGGCGCTACGGCTTACGATCGAAACCGGGAAAATGCATTACTGGAGTCGCTCCCGATCCAAGCTCTGGCTCAAGGGAGAAACCAGCGGGCATACCCAGGACGTGCGCGAGGTTCGCGTCGATTGCGACGGCGACGCGCTGCTTTTCAAGGTCGATCAATCCGGAGGCGCGTGCCACACGGGCTTCTATTCATGTTTCTATCGCAAGCTTGGAACCGGGGGCTGGGTCGAAGAAGGCGTCGAGCGCGTCTTCGATCCGGATAAAGTTTATAAATAGACCACCGGCGCAAATCCGGGCGCGAGTTTGAAACGCCCCTTGGGTTGCTCCGCCGCCCCGGCTCAATGCTGAACCCAGGCGAAACCGGTGAGGCGGTCGTCTGAACCGAAATTTACGTGCAGCCAGTCGTCGTCGCTGCCCATGCCGCTCCAGGCGCCGAGCGTGTATTGAAACTCGGTCGATGCGAAGGCGGATGCGGCGACGCGGTCCTGATCCATCTCCGTTCGATTACGAAATTCGGGCTCGCCGAGAAGGTCGACAGTCTCGCCGATGGTCATACCCCGTCGGAGGTAATTCTCCGAGAGATCGATAAACATCCGCCCACGCGGATTGTCGGCTTCCCAATTCGAAGTGTTCGCGACCCAGACTTCAGGGTCGAACGCGAGCTTGCGAATCGGCAAGCCGTGGCTGATGTCATAAGAAACAACGAAGACGGCGGCCGCGGCCAGCGCGAGCGTAAGGACGGCGGCAATTGTCAGCAGCGCGGTGCTCCTCGGGCGGTGCCGAGCATGGCCACCCGCACTTTCCCCGGTCTGAACGACGCGCAATCCGAGCCGATTTGTGGGAGCACTTTTCAAGGACGAGGCTCTCGGCGCACGCGCAGGGTACCGTCGGCACGCCCGGGCGAACCCGCGATTGTCGAACTTCCCCCCTAAGCCCGTTGAATCCCACTGTAACCTAGGCCGAGATAAAATTCAGCCGCTCAAATTCACGCCCCAGAACGGTTGCGGCGTCGATGTCGAACCAGTCGGCCAGCACCGTAGAGTATACCGACCGGAAATCGGTCGTGTGGATGAGGTCGCCCTGGTCGAGTTTTTCGAATCCCGGCCGGATTCCGTGGAGCCCGGGGCGGACGTTATCGCCAATGACGAACATCGGGCCGGCCGTCCCGTGATCTGTCCCGCCGCTCGCGTTCTCCGCCACTCGGCGTCCGAATTCGGAGAAGCTCATGATCGTGACGCGTTCGGAGATTCCCATCTCGCGCAGGTCGAGATACAGGGCCGCGACGCCATCGGAGAATTCGGTGAGCAGGCGCTCGTGCGAGCCCTGCTGATTTGCATGCGTATCGAAACCGGAGAGCGCAACGTAATAGACACGGGTCGGAAGGCCGCCGACGATCATCCGCGCGACGCCGGCCAGATCCTGCGCGAAACGGGTTCGCGGATATTCAATGGCGTTCTTTGAAGTTTTGGCGATCTTCTGGATGCGGTCCGTGCTGATGTTGGCGTTGTCCGTGACGTGGCGAACGAAGTCCAGCGTCCGGTTCGCGTTCTGTGTATCTGGGCGATTCATGGCTCGGTAGTTGCGCGAATCGTCGCCTTTCTTCCCGGCGACGTATCCGAAATTGTCCGGCGTCTTAAACGCGACGCCCATCCCCTTGCGCCCAAAGAAAGCCTGTGGAAGCTCGCCGCCCAGAAAGACGCCGGCCGTGGGCTGAGGCTCGCCGTTGCAATGATTGTCGAAATAACGCCCCAGCCAGCCGCTCGCCTCGAATTTGTTCGAGTCCACCGATGTTTGCCAGATTTCCATCGAGCGGAAGTGGGATCGGTTCGGGTTGGGATACCCCACGCCCTCGACGACGGAAAGTTTGCCGGAGTCCCAAAGCGTCTTCATACTTTTCATGTTCTCGTGAAAAGCCACCTCGTCGTCCAGGCGCAATTGCTTCGCCTTGGGCACGGCCAAACGCGGCCGGTTGCGATGATAGGCGTCGTCCGAGTACGGGATGACCGTGTTCAATCCATCGTTTCCACCGCTTAGCTGGACGACGATCAGAACCCGGTCGTCCTTGAACCCCGGCAGAGGCGCCCCCGATCCGGCTTCCCAACCTGCGGATTCGGCAGCCGCCGCGATCGTCCCGGTCAGGAATGCGGGCAGAGTCATGCCGGCTGTCACGACTCCACAATTGGCCATGAATTCGCGACGCGTCCGCAGGTTGGTTTCATTCATGATGGCGACTCCTTGGGTTCTCGTTTGCGTCATTTCGGGGCGACGCGTTTGGGCGCGATACGCCCGGGCATTCAGCAAACCTGAAATTCGGCCGTGCTCAAGATCAAATGGACGGCGCCGCGCAGCCGATCTTCATCCCACCGCCCCGATTCCATGCGAGTGCCGGCGTCCATATGTCCGCCGAGAGCCGCCGCAATCCGCGAATGCTGATCCGCGCGCAATGGAGCGCCGAGGAAGTAATCTGACAGAAAATCGACGATCTCACCGACTTCGATTCCATCGGCACGCGAGAAAAAGCTGCGCGCGTCGAAGACCGGCAGCGGAAGCTGAAAACCCTTGGGGCCCCCGGCGTCGCCGACCATTCCTGTTTTGACGCGCCTGGATTCCTGGTTCCGGGCTCCTGCCTGACGGCGACTCTTCTTTGCCGCGTCGTTGAGCTCGCGGCGGCGCTCGCGGATCATCTTGCTGAGCCCACCTCGCCCGCCCATCTCCGTCACGACACCCTGGACAAGAAAGTTCGCCAGATTGTATCGAGTCATCAGCGTGTTCGTGTTAATCCAAACCTGCCCGCCGTCCCACCCTTTGACGTTCGGAGGATAGAACAAATCCTGGCCCAGCTGACGCAGCGTGTGGACGACGTAACGCTCGACCACATCGTTGGGTTGGATCTCAAGCATCGAGATCATGCCGAGCGTAAGTTGCACCGGAGACTTGATGAGCGTAAGCACCGCCCGATCACTGTAGAAGGCTTGAGACATAAACATCTCACGCAGGACCGGCGCGATCTCGAAGCCGCTCTCGCGCAGAGTCTCGGAGAGCCCTTCGACGACCTCAGGCTCGGGGTCGTCATAGGCAAAGAACCGCCAGAGCTTGGCGACGATGAAGCTCGCCGCGGCGTCCTGATCGAAGATGATGTCGTAAACGTCATTGCCGTTCAGATCGCCTGTGACGCCGAGAAATGTCTTGGAGCCGGCGTCATGCTGACGCTTGTTGTAAACGAATTCCTCTCCATCGGTGGCCCAGCCGGTGAAGGCTCGAGCCGCCTCCTTGATATCGTCCTCGGTGTAATTGCCGACGCCGAGCGTGAACAGCTCCATGAGCTCGCGTGCGAAATTTTCGTTCGGGTGCTTCTTCACGTTCCGCGCGTTGTCCAGATAACTCATCATCGCCGGTGAGCAGCCGACCTCGTATGCGAGCGTCTTGAAATTACCGACGGCATGGGACCGGAAAATGTTATTGAGCTGATAATTCGGCCCCCCGGCCTTGACCTTCTGCGCCGAAGTGGCGAAGTGGCCGTGCCAGAACAGCGTCATCTTCTCCTGGAGCGGGCGGTGGGTATCGTGCATGGTCCGCAGCCACCAGATCTTCAGACGCTCCAGATCCTCGCGCTGTTCGAGGTTGAACTCCTGATTCATTTTGCGTTTTTCGATATCGATGGATTTTTGAATATCGTCGTTCATCTCCATATCGCCCATGTTGACCTCATACATGCGGGCGATTTGGCGGCGGGCCAGGCGAAGATCACCCGGCGATTCGAGCCAGTCCGGCTCGGTGACGATGTCTGGTTGACTCTCGAAATCTACGAAATACTGAACGGCCTGGGCCGGGCTCATGGGCGCAAGGCGATCGACGAGGGGAAGCGGAATTCCGAAACCCGCGCGGTTCAAGAGATGGCGCGCTCGGGCGCGGCCCATTTTTCTGGCGTCGATCGGCTGTAAGAGGCTTGGTTGCATTGATCCGCTTTCTCTCGCGCACATCAGTGGGATTGCCGCGTACTGACCACCCTCTGCGTGGGGCAGCCTGGTTCGGGCAAGGGGGTCCGACGCCTCCCTGCCTTCACAGACCAAGCATAGAGTACACCAGCTGCCGACCAGGAGAAAGCATCGAAGCCGTCATGAAGGATAACCCAAGCCGAATCAGCTCGATGAAGATCGAGATTGACGGCCTGACTGGAGGCGAGATCGCGTTGAATTCGCCGCCGAGTGTACGAATTGGGGTCGACTCGGAATGATGGAGGACGATACCGAACGGAACGCCGCAATCTGATCCCCGCCGATTCCGGGAGCGATGACGGAACGGATGGCCGTTCATCGTGGGTCAGAGGTAAGGGGTTCGATTCGCCAGGAATCGAATGTCGTGGGTTGAGAGTTCGATCCTGCAGGTTTCCGGATCGATATAAAATCGGCCGCCCCAGGGTTCGAGAATCGTCGTGCCAAGCGAATGGCCCGAAACGTCCGCAGGGCTCTCGGGGCAAGGCCTGCCGTATTTAATGTAGGAAGCCTGGATAACGTCGTCGATTCTTATGAACTCACGATAGAGCTGATCGGCGATGTCGCGTTCGCTGAGGGCAAAAATCGGGCTTTCGGCGCCGTCAACGTCCTCGACCTGCTGGATCGGCCCGGCGTATCCCTCCGGCAGCGGTTGATCGACAAGAATCCACGGGCTGTTCCCGGGCCAGACAATGTATCCGGCAAGACGAGGCTCAAGTGATCGGGGGCAAGGCGGCATTTTCTGCCACCCTTTGTGGACGAACCGCTCGACATATCGGTCGATATCCTCGTCTGAGGAGGGCAGCTGACGGTTGTCTTCGGCTGCCTCGATCACGAGAGCGACAAATCCAGCGAAGTCTGGCCACTCCACGTCCAGGAATGCGCCTGAAGCCTCGAGCTCGGCAACCGAGGGGTACGACCCGTCGGCTTTCCTGCCTTCCATCGCTTTGGCGCGCAGAGTGGTGAGGTACCATGTATCGCAGGTGCGTCGCATCTGACCGAGCCGTAAGCCGGCAATCCCCGGGTCGTTCTTTCCGGAGAATTGGAGGAAATCCTGCATCAGCTTACGGAAGGCAATGCGATAATTACCCTCTTTGGTTTCGATATGCGAGAGCCAGCTTGAAATCCAGTCCGGGTGATTCTCGGCCTGGAGTGCGCGCGTGATCCAATATCGGGCCAGATCCATGTCTTTCATATGAAACAGGGAGTAATAGGCCGCTTCGAAGGGAATCCGATATTCCGTCGGGTTGCACTCAGTGCCTTTTTCCATGATCGCCAGTGCGGCTTCGTCGTCCCCGCTCGATTCGCCCAGCACCAAATTGGCGAACGGGTAAACCGCCATGAACCTGCAATCCAGGTCCGTGATGACATCGAAGTAGGCTTTCATCTGGGGGACGGCGTGGGCGGCTCCCAGAGTCGCGCCATAGGCCTGAATCGAGCGCTGCCAGAGGTAATCCGCGACGAAAAGATCGTAGCCGATCGATATAACTTTTACGTAATCGCTTGAGGGCAGATACAGCCCTTTTCGATATTGCTCAATATCGTCCCATTCATCGTCGACGATCTTTTTTTGAATTCGAACCGCCCCGCTAAAGCAGCCGACAAAGACAGCGAATAACGCAACGGGTGCGGCAAAACGGGAGATCATTTGAAATTCCGTCGCCCGAAAACGAGCATGGCCAGGCAGAGGACTGCGGCCGTATACAAGGCTGCGTAGGCAAAGGCCGCTCCGTCGAGCCCATACTTGCCATCGTTGTAAATCGCCTCTTCGACCGTGCGATGGAAGAGGTCCAGATTCGGCGTGACGTAAGACAACCAACGCGCGATATCGTAACTAAAAGGAACTTCGAGGCCTTCGGTCAAGGCATTGCGCTTGATGGTCTTGGCGAACTCGGTAATGTCGTCGTTCATACGGCCCGCGATGAACGTGAGCACGGTAAAGATCATGCTCAGCGTCGGCATGGAGAACGAGGAAAACAGAATCGCAAAGGCAGTCACGATCGATAGCTCGATCAGCGTGGCCACCACGACCGGCATCATGTGCGCCGTCGCCTCGTATTGATTCCACGCGACAAGATTCACAATCGAACGCGCGAAGCTCTGCGCCGAGGCGCTCATGAATCCGACCGACTCCTCGCTTGTCCGGAAGCTGTCGTAGTGCAGCATGAACAGAAAACAGATGCTCATGATGAGCACGTTGACGTATATCGTGAGCAGCAGGCCGAAATACTTACCCAGGAGAAATTGCCAGCGCGCAATGGGTTTGGAGACGATCGTATAGATCGTTTTCTTCTCCAATTCGTTATAGACGATATTCACGCCAACAAAGACGGCGATCGCCACAGCGAACAGGTTGATCGCAGCGAAACCCAGATCCTTCATGATCCGTTCATGCGAGGCGATGGAGAGTTCGGAGAGAACTCCTGAGGCCCCAATCAGCAGGAGAGCGAAGACCAGGATGATATAGAGGATTCGGTTTCGGATAGCCTCGCGAAAGGTATTGGTGGCGACGGCGAATATTTGATTCATTCTCGGTCACCCCCTGCGGACACAGCAGCGCCTGGGGCCGGGTCCGCGTCCGGTGACGGGCTCGGCGATTTTGCGCCCGGCGCCTTGCCGACTTCTTCGATGAAGTAATCTTCGAGCGATTGCTTGTGCGGGGTCAGGCGGACCAGCTTGCCTCCGCCGGTGACCGTTGTCTGCACGATCTCCTCGGCCAGCTTTTCCTCGCGGACAAGGATCAGCGCCTTGCCCTCCTGGACGACCATC
>JAJFLK010000571.1 GCA_021772735.1 Candidatus Sumerlaeota bacterium
CGCCGGATCGATTCCGCCGATCACGTTTTCATCGCTGCCTTCGATAGAGATCGCATCTTCGGTCAACACGGCTGACGTTCCGGTAATATCGGTCCCGATAAAGTTGCCCGCGATTACATTGCCACCCGCCCCCTGTATATCAATAAACGGACCCGCGGTGTGATCGTTCAAGACAAGCCCGCGAAGGGTCGTATCGCCCGAGGCAATCACAATCGCGGGCATCACGATTCCCCCGACGCCGAGTTGCAGACCGTGAATGACGATCTTGAGTTGAGCGTTGATGCCGCCGCCCAGCGTGGCGCTGTTGGGAATCGCGTCGTCATTCGGATTTCCCGGTGTCGCCGTCCCCTGTGTGAAGCCGTCAATAATAACCGGATCGAAAATGACGGGCAGGGTCGAAGCGAGTTGAATTTCGTGAGGGCCGTCGCCGGGGATCGCAAAATCGATCGTGTTGATTCCGGGCAAGGCAATCGCGCAATACATTGCTTCGCGCAGAGAACCATCACCCAAATCATTCGTGTTCGTGACGGTCGTGTTCTGGCATCCCCCGATGGGAAACGCCGGAGAGAATTCCGAGGTGTCGTTGGCCGGCGTCACTGACGGAGGGCGAACCGAAATATCGGTGGCCGTGGATGAAGCAAAAAGCTCGCCAGCCGGCGGATCGAGAACCTCGAGATCGAAATCCCCCCGGCCAAGGGCGTCTGTGGAAACATTGACGAAGCCGAGAAACGACCGTCCCTCGCCGAATCCGGTGGGATCGCGTTCAGGACTTGAAAAGAATTCGAGCCGATAATCTGAAGTCGGCTGACTTTGAACAAAACCGACAACCCGTGTTCCCCCGGCGGTATCCGTCGCCGAAGTAATGATCGGAAAATTTTGAGTGTTGTTCCCGCCTACATCGCCATCGGTTGCGTCTTGCGGAAAACTGAGCTGATCGGCACTCAGATCGATCCCCAGCCCACCGTTGGAGAAAATCGAGTTTGCGGTAATCAAATTTCCATTATTGTCATTGGTTGCCGGATCAAATCCGATCTCGACTCCAGGCGCATTGAAAGCGATCGTGTTCAGTTCAATCTTATTGTCGTTTGCCTTTACGGAAATCCCGGCGTCACTGTTGCCGATCTCGAACGTTCCCGTGATGTCGGTTCCGATCAGGTTGCCCGAAATTATATTGTCCGCTGCCGGCGAGGCTCCGGCTCCAAAAGTTTGCGCGATTTCCACGCCCGTGAAGCTGCCGGAGATAACATTGGAGGCTTGAGCATCACTGCCACCGACAACGTTCCTATTGCCGTTAATGAGAATGCCGTTGGCCTGAGTGCTCGGCAGCGGGCGTGACCCCGTCAGATCAACCCCAATAAGATTGCCTTCAAAGCGATTGTCATCTCCCTGGAGAACTCCCGCAGGAGCTCGAAAGCTGCCTGAAAAGAGATTTCGCTCCGAGGGCAGAAGACCGCCGACGACATTGCCTGACGATTCGACGAAAACAGCGGCACGGTCGAATAAAGTAACGGGCCCGCCGGGATCGGGGAATTTCGCCAACCCGGAAATATCAGACCCGATGAAATTGCCTCGTATCTGATTGTTTCCGGCATTGACCAGCCTGACGGCGACGCCGTTGACCCGATTGATATTGAGTCCTGAAAACATGCCGGCGCCCGAACGTATCCGAAATAATCCGCCAAACACGTCACCCGCATTGTCTGCATTGATTTCGATTCGAAGGACCGTATTCAGTCCACTGCCGGCCGGATTTGTGTTTGCCGAAGAACCCGGCTGCGTATACCCGTCGATAAGCAGCGCTTCGGTAATCTCGGGAAACGCGGACTGAGGGGCGATGCTGAAAAAGCTGTTGGGGAAATCGGGATCTATATCCAAGATGCTTGCATCCGACAGTTCGATTGTCTGCATCCGATTGAGCGGCGTTATCTGATTGGGCACGCCGTCATCGATATAGTAAACGTGACCGGGGTCGTTGGCGGGGATACTGAACTTGAGTGCGTCAGGTGTGTTTGCGTCAACATTGGCCGTCGCATTCAGTTGCTCGATGGCCGCTCGCAGCGTGCATTCGGGATCGCCGCCGATGAGGTTGCCCGTGGCGCAAACACCATCAAGCGTGTTCAAGTCTGCTGAATCACTCGTGCTATTGACAATCGCCATGGGCTGAGCGACCACGCCGGACACGACGACGGAACTGGAGAATTCCGAAGTGTTGCCGTCGTTGTCGGTCGCCGTCGTGACGATAAGGTCTCCGCCTGTTACGGGCGCCAAGGGAGTGAGCGAGGCGATCTTCTGCCCGTCTCCTTCGTTATATACGCTCGAGCCGAGATGCGTTCGGCCCTCTTCTCCGGCAGGATCGGCAAGATAGAAATCAACGGTCAGCGGAAACAAGGAATTCACCGAGGTGGAGTCAACTGAATGTGCAATCTCGAGGTTGCCGTTGAGATCTGCGCTTACTAAAACGGGAAAGTTCTGAAGCTTATTCGGCCCTCCGTCTGCATCGTCTTCATCGTTGGCGGTCACTCCGTCCCCCGTGCCAAAGGCGCCCATGGTGAACGTCAAATCGATTCCGAGGGCGGCGTTGGAGAAAAACGAATTGAATCTCACCGGATTTTGAAGGCTGCTCGCGGCGACGACGATACCGCCTTTGTCATTGAAAGCCGATATGTTCGCGGCGGCTGTTGAGCCTCCCACCGTATTGCGTGAACCATTCAAAATGAGAATCCCGCTGAATCCATTGCCCAGCGCAAGCGCCGCCGTGGGATCAGTGCCAAAGATGTTCCCTTCAACAATGTTGTTGTCCGAAGTCTCGATCAGAAGTCCCGCGAAAGCGTTTCCCGAACTAACATTACCGTCATTCGCGCCGATCCCGCCGATCGTGTTGGCGGGAGCCCGAAGCGCGAGAATCCCGTTGAAAGTATTGCCAAGATCAATGGCGCCCGTAACGTCCGTGCCGACGTAGTTCCCTTTTACGTCGTTACCCGTCGAGAGCGATTCAATCAGGACGATCCCGCCGAACGCATTGCTGGATACGACGTTCCGGGCGTTCGGGTCTGAGCCGCCGATCGTATTGTTCGGGGAGTTCGTAATAATGATGCCGTCGCGAAAATTCGACAGCGGCGATGCGCCCGTGCGATTGAGGCCGACGATATTGCCTTCGATGAGGCTGGATCCGGCGCCGCCGTTAACAAGCAAACCGGCCCGATTATTCCCCGATATCAGATTGCGCTGCGAGGGATCGATCCCGCCGATCGTATTGTTCGCTCCGAGTATCTGAATGCCGTGTGTGTTCAGGCTTCTGGTTATCCCATCCGGGCCGGGCCCGATAAAATTTCCCTCGATGACGTTTTGGTCTGAAGCAATAAAAACGCCGTGCCCCGGTTGCGCGTCGGTTCCTCTGAAATCTCGAATTGCCAGCCCGCGAATCGTGCTTCCATTGCTTCCCGTCGCAAGCTCCAGCCCGTTGACGGTTGAGCCGGCAAGACTGCCCTCGAGTTCAATTCTCAGAACCGTGTTCAGTCCTTGATCGATTGAACCGGAGTTGGGAATCGAATCGTCGGCGAGCGATCCGCTTGCGTTTCCCTGCGTGTAGCCGTCGATCACGAGGGATTCCGTGATCGCTGGAAGAGGTGTCACCGGAGAAATGCGATACCAGCTCCTGGCGTAATCGGGGTCGGCGTTGGGCAGGTTGGCATCGTCGGCCTCGGTGGTCGGCGTAAGATTGAACGAGTTCAGCGAATTCGGGACCGAATTGTCGGCATAAAAGATATGGCCGGCGTCGCCGGCGGGGATATTGAATTCAATGCGATCGGGTTGTCCCGCGTTGACTGAGGCATTCGCGTCAAGGATGGCCTGACGCAGCGAACCCGCTCCCGAATCGGCCGTCGTCAGGACGGTAAAAGTTGCGAGCCTCTGTTCTTGAGCTTCGGATAGGCGAGCCACGGCGCCGAGGCCAAGGACGAACAAAATCCAGGAGAGATTGCAAACAGAAGGGATGCCGGAACAGCATGGGGATTCTGATATCATATGCAGAGGTCTCCTCGCGAGTGAGAATCGCGGACACAATCAATTGCGGCAGCGTCGGCCACAAGAGCCGTGGTTAAAAAATCGATCCGAAACGCGCCTCAAACTTTCAATGAGGGTAGTCCGCTTGGCGATCAAATTAAACCAAAAAAAGTCTTTGTGAGGGGCGCGGAGAGAGCGGGCGGGAACCTCCCATTATCACGAAAGTCCCGGCTCGTGGATTATTATCGCCGGAGGGATCGGCGATCACTCCCGGCCTCAGCCCTGGACATGGCCTTAACTTTGACCCTCGGCGGCGGCAGCAACCGCCCGAGCCACGCGAGGCGCGACCGAGGCGTCCAGCGCACTGGGCAGAACGTGATCCGCGGTGGGATGATCGACCGAACCGGCCAAGGCGTGCGCGGCCGCGAGGATCATCTTCTCGGTGATTCGTGGCGCGGCGGCATCGAGCGCCCCTCGGAAAATGCCGGGGAAGGCCAGGACGTTGTTGACTTGATTGGGGAAATCGCTGCGCCCCGTGCCGACGATGGCCGCGCCTCCGGCCTTGGCCTCATCGGGCATGATCTCGGGCTCGGGGTTTGCCATGGCGAAGACGATCGACTTGGGCGCCATTCGGGCGACGTCTCGCGCGCCGAGCAGGCCCGCGCGGCTGACGCCGATGAACGCGTCGGCGCCTTCCATGACTTCGAGCAACGTCCCGGCCCGGTCCGCTCGATTAGTGTATTTGAGCAGTTCGAGCTTGGCGGGCGTGAGGTCGCCGCGCCCTCGATGGATCGCGCCCTTGGAATCGCAGATGACGATCTCGCGAATCGGCTGGCACAGATCGGGGTCGAAGTTCACGCACCGAAGCAGCCTGGCGATCGCCGTGCCCGCCGCGCCCGCGCCGGCGACGACAACCCGCATATCGGTCAGCTCGCGGCCCGTTACTTTGGCCGCGTTCATCAGGCCCGCCAGCAGGACGATCGCCGTGCCGTGCTGATCGTCGTGGAAAACCGGGATGCCCACATCTTGCAGCGCGGCCTCGACCTCGAAGCAACGCGGCGCCGCGATGTCTTCCAGATTGATCCCGCCGAAGACCGGCGCGATCTGGCGCACGGTCTGGATGATGGTTTCGGTATCCTGGGATTCGAGGCACAGCGGCCAGGCGTCGATGCCGGCGTACTGCTTGAACAACATCGCCTTGCCTTCCATGACCGGGATCGCCGCGAGCGCGCCGATGTTGCCGAGGCCCAGGACGGCAGAGCCATCGCTGACCACGGCGACCGAATTGCGCTTGATCGTGAGGTCGCGGGCGCGCGCCGGGTCGGCCGCGATCGCCCGGCACGGCGCGGCGACGCCTGGCGTATAGACGGTCGAGAGATCGTCGGCCGATTCGATCCGAAGCTTGCCTTCGACCGATATCTTGCCGTGGAGCAGCGCGTGCAGGTCCATGGATTTCTTGAAAAAGTCAGTCACGGTTTCCTCGCGATGGTATGTGGGCTTTCGTTCTTTAGCCGGTTCGGGGCCACGGCAAAGCTTCGCCATCGCGGGCTCAAATGCCAAGCAAGATTCCAGACTTGTGCCGAATTTAAGCTTTTTGCGAGGAAGTCTCGGCCGGCGTCCCGGGCAGGGCCTCGTCGGCCAGGGCTTGGGAGCGCGTGGACATGCTGGCGAACTTGCCGAACGATTCGGCCGACATTTGGATGAACAGTCCCGTGCCTTCGGCGTGAACCTCGCCGTCGGCGCTGAGAAGGCGGCCCTTCGTGTAGACCTTACGCCCGTCGGTGCGTTCGACCCAGGCCTCCAGAGTGACGACCGATTTCAGCGGAAGTCTGCTGCGGAAATCGATTGAGATATTGGCCGCGACGACCGGGTGACCCGAAATCCAGCCCGCCGTGCCCATCGCGTCATCGAGCAGAGCCGCCATCGAGCCGCCGTGTGCGTGGCCCGGAGGCCCCTCGGCGCCGGGGCCAAACCAGATCTTGCCCGCCAGAGCGCCGTCCTCGGTGCGCCGGTAGTATCGAACCTCCAGACGCCCATCGCCCGGCGTGCCGTTCACGAAGGTCGGCCAATGGTGCCAACTGCTGTCCTTGAATCGCTCCCAGCCGGGTTCCGGTTCGAGGGCTAGCAGGATGTCTTCCGGGGTTGCTTCGCACTTGTGCGGATCATGTGTCATGAGTGTGTGCGTCTTTATCTATGTTGGAGTCGGCGGGTGCAGGCGGGGAGACGTGTGCGGATCTGCGCCCGGCCAAGCCCGGCTGCCACCGGTCAGGGCAGATAGTATCACATGATGATCATAATATCAAGGTGCGGTGGGATTAATTAGGGACAGTTACCTATTTT
>JAJFLK010000572.1 GCA_021772735.1 Candidatus Sumerlaeota bacterium
AAGAGGTTTTTCTCCAGAATCAACCCTTCGCCCGCCGGTGAGCGAAAGCCCTCGAATATCTGCCGCGCGGCATCGGGCCATTGAGCCCAGCTCATCGGCATCACGAGGCCTTCCATGTATGCGATGGCGCGGACGGCGTCGCGATGTCGGTTCGCCCAATCCATCCCCAGCGCGCATCCCCAATCGTGGATGACGAACGTGACGTTTTCGGTCACGCCGAGCTTTTCCAGGAGCGCGTCGAGATACTCGCGATGCTCGACGAAGCGATAACTCTCCGCGCCGCTATCGGGCAGTTTGTCCGAATCGCCCATTCCGATCAGGTCGGGCGCGATCAGCCGCCCCTGTCCTTCGAGGTGCGGCATGACGTTACGCCACAGATACGACGACGTCGGGTTGCCGTGCAGGAAAACGATCGGATCGCCCTCGCCCTGGTCGATGTAGGCCATCGTCAGGCCTTTGATCTCGGCGTTCTTTTTCGTATATCGCTCGTCTGCGGATATCGCGGATGACTCGGGTGTCATTTGTGTGTTCCCCCTCTGGATTCGTTCTCGAAAATTTGATGTGCCGAACGGCGATTATGGTTCGGCGCGGGGGAGGAATTGTCAAGGGACTGAGATTTGCGCCGAGGGAAAGCGTTGACTCCATTGATGCGCGCGAGAGAAAATTGCGGGATTGGAGGAAGGCAGATTCACCGTGAGTCGAGTGACCGTAAAACCCAAATTATTTGATTGGGCCAGTGAACGCTCGGGGCTGCCGATAGATGTCCTTCTATCCAAATTTCCGAAGTTCGAATCGTGGGTAAGCGAAAAAACAAAACCCACGCTAAAGCAACTGGAGAAATTCGCCCGCACGACCTATACGCCACTTGGGTATTTTTTCCTGGATGAACCTCCCGAAGAAAAACTTCCGATTCCGGACTTTCGAACCTTGGACGACGAGCCAGTAAGACGTCCAAGCCCACACCTGATCGAAACGATGCACACGATGCAGCATCGGCAGGATTGGATGCGCGACAACTTAGTTGAGCAAGGCGCCGAGCCCCTTCCCTTTATCGGCTCTGTCAGCCAGAAGTCTCCCGCGCTTAAAGTGGCAGAGTCCATTAGGAGCACTCTCGGCATTGCCAAGATATGCGCGGATCGCGAAACGACCCCGCAAAACGCGCTGCTTCGGCTCCGAAACGCGGCTGAAGGCGTTGGCATATTGACGATGTTGAATGGCGTCGTCGGCAACAATACGCATCGAAAACTGGATGCGAAGGAATTCCAAGGCTTCGTCCTTTGTGACGACATTGCCCCACTCATCTTTGTTAACAACGCGGATTACAAAGCGGCCCAAATATTTACGCTTGCTCATGAATTGGCCCATCTATGGCTGGGCAAGGCTGGTCTCTTCAATCTCGATAAAACACTTCCTCTCGATCATGAAGTGGAGCGATTTTGCAATCAAGTGGCGGCGGAAGTTCTCGTACCCGAAGAGGATCTACGAAAATTTTGGCCAATCGCGGTTGAAGATCGCGAGCCGCACAAGGCCGTTGCACGGCGCTTTAAGGTCAGCCAGATCGTTGCGGCGAGGCGCGCGCTAGATCTCGAACTTATCGACAAGCCTTCTTTCTTTTCGTTCTACGATAGACGCGAGGAAGAATTCGAGGCGGCGAAGTCTTCGAAAAAAGGCGGCGGAAATTTCTACAACAATCAGCCTGGGAAGATTAGCACGCTCTTCGGCAGCGCGGTTGTTCGTGCTGCAAGGGAAGGTCGATTGCTCTACCGGGACGCCTATCGATTAACCGGGTTGCATGGCAAAACGTTTGACAATTTCTTCGGGCGTCAACCATGAGCAATGAAAAGCGATTTCTTCTAGATACGAATGTCTTTATTGAGGCGAAGCGTTTTTACTACGCGTTCGATATTTGTCCGGGATTTTGGGCGTCACTTGAGAACCACCACGAGCATGATCAGATCATAAGCATTGATCGTGTGAAAGGAGAGCTCAAGGACGGGAAAGACGATTTGTGCGATTGGGCGGAGGATACTGCACCCCCGTTCTTCTTCGTCAGCACGGATGAGGAGGCCATCGTCACGTGCTATCAGAAAGTTCAGACTTACGTAAATGGCGTCGATAGATACACGCGCGACGCAAAGGCGGAGTTTGCAGATGGGGCGGACGCGTGGCTCATCGCCTATGCTAAAGTGAATTCAATGGTGCTGGTGACCCGCGAACAGCCAGCGCCCGAGTCGAAGAAAAAAGTTAAGATTCCAGATGTGTGTAGCGAGTTCGGCGTTCCATATGTCGATACGTTCCAGATGCTAAGGGAGCTCGGGATTCGTTTCGACTGGTCGCCGAGCTGACAGATTCCTCCCTCACCCCTTCAACCCCGTCCGGGCCACGCTCTGGATGAAGAAGCGTTGCGCGAAGAAAAACGCGACGAGGATCGGAAGCATCGAGAACGTCGCCGCGGCCATCAGCAGGTTCGGCTCGGCCGCGCCTTCCTGGCCGAAGCTTTGCAGCCCGACCATCAGCGTGCGCATCTCGGGCCGGGTCGTCGCGATCAGCGGCCACATCAGCGAGTTCCATTGGGCCAGGAACGTGACGACGGCGGCGGTCGTCAGCACGGGCCGCGCCATCGGCAGCACGACACTCCACAGGAACCGGCCGTGGCTCGCGCCGTCGAGGCGCGCCGCGTCCCAGAGCGCTGCCGGCACCGTACGGAAGAACTGGCGCAGCATGAAGATCACGAAGACCGAGGCCAGGAACGGCGCGACCAGCGCCAGGTATGAATCCAGCCAGCCGAGGCGTTCGAGGATCAGGTAGTTCGGGATGATGAGGACGTGCGGGGGGATCATGATCGTGGCAAGCAGCGCGCCGAACAGAGCATCGCGCCCGCGAAACCGGAGCCGGGCGAAGGCGTATCCCGCCAGAACCGAAGTCGCCAGCACGCCGAGCGTCGTCACTGCGGCCGTCACGGAGCTGACCCAGAAGTATCGAGCGAACGTCATGGCGCGCGGCGGCGAGGCCCAGGCGCGGGCGTAGTTTTCTTTGATCTGATCGAAGAATATGCGCCATTGACCCGCCGCGAGGGCGTCGGGCAGGAGCGTCGGCGGAACACGCGCGGCTTCTTCGGCCGACTTGAGCGAACCGGCGACCATCCAGACCATCGGAAACAAAACAAGCAGCGCCGCGAGCGTCATGGCGTTCAGCCCGAGCCACGCGATAATCGCCTGACGCGAGCCCGGCGCCCTGGCACGTATCAGTGCCCAGACCCAGAGGCCCGCATACAGGACAAGGAATGCGCCGAAGATGGGGGTCATTTATTCGGATCTCTCATCAGCGGTCTCCCATCAATCGTAATGCACGCGCCGCCCGAACAGGCGCGCCTGCGCGAGGGTCGGGATCAGGATAATCATGAAAAGCAGATAGCCGACGGCGGAACCGAGGCCCAGTTTCCACTGCACGAAGCCCTTCTCATACATGTAAAAAACCAGCGTCGCGGTGGACTTGGCCGGGCCGCCGTCGGGCGTCATGACCATGATCGGGACGAAAACCCGGAAGGCTCCGATCAACGCGATGATGAGCAGGAAATACGTCGTCGGCGCGAGCAGCGGGAGCGTGATCCGGCGCAGGCGCTGATGGGCCGATGCGCCGTCGATCATCGCGGCCTCAGCGTATCCGGGATCGATATTCGCCAGCCCGGCGAGGAAGACCACCATGAAAAATCCGACGTCGCGCCAGATCGTGGTCCCGATGATCGACGCCATGGCGAGGCTCGGGCCTGCGGCGATCCGTCCGAAGAACCCCGTGTTGGGCCAGGATTCGAGACCGAGCGGGCCGGTTGCGAACATCTCGATCACGCCACGCGGTTCGGCAAGCCATCGGAGCGGCTCGAATCCCATCGAGCGCAGGAGGTGATTGAGCGGTCCGGTCTCGGGATCGAAAAAGTACTGCCATGCGATCGAGACGGCGACCCAAGTGGTCACATACGGGAGAAAAAAAACAGTCCGGAAGATCGACGCCCCGGCGGTTTTGCGCTGAACGAGCAACGCGGCCCCAAGGCCCAGGCTCATCGTGATCGGAATGCTCCAAAGCGCGTAGTTGATCGTGTTGGCCAGGGCGGCCGTGAAGCGCTCATCGCCGAGCGTCCGGGCGTAATTGCGCCAACCCACCCCACCGACGATGTCCAGCGTATCGGCCCCTTCCCAGTTCGTGAACGAAACGACGAGCGACGCGACGGCGGGGGCAAACCAGAAGACGAGCAGCACCAACCCCGCCGGCGCGAGATAAAGCGTGGCGAGTGTGGTTTCTTGACGTTTCAAGCGAATGGACGCGCCGGGCAGGACCGGCGCTCTCCCGTTCGAGAGATTCCTTGATCTAACTGGAAAAACTTCGGGGGCTCAACGATCGTCGCTGCCGTGCAGCTGCTCCTCGACTTTATCGCCCTTGCCGGCAATGTATCGAATGTCACCGGCGAACGACTGACGGGTCAGGATGTTCAGGCGCCGACGAGACATCAGAATTATCTCTTCTTTGTCCTCAATCTTGAACATCGCGAAGCTCGCGTGCGAAAGCCGGGCGTTGATCTGGAGCGATTTGGCGTACATGCGCGGCTCGGCGACCCCGCATCGCGTGAAGATCAGTACCATTGGCTCCCCGGCCTTGTCCGCCTGGTCCAGCTCGATGTAGACCGTCTGCCATCTGCCTTCGCCGACAGGCAATCGAACACTGAACCGAACGCCGGAACCGTTCAATTCACCCTTGTCCTCGAGGGCAAGTTCCTGGAGCCATTTGATGGCCTCTTCGCGCGTTGCGACGCTGGGGACGACAGTCGTCCGCTCTTGGGTCGTTGTTGCGCCGGTCGGGCCGGAGGCCTGGGCGCGCATCCGGAAGGCGCGCTCGTGCGCATCTACTTTGTGTTGGATCGTCCCAATTGTATCTTTCAGATCGGCCTCGAACAATTCGATGGCCTTGGAACATGCGTGGGCGACGTCAGGGTCGGGGTCAATCGCGCCTCCGCGCATCGACAGGATGACCCGCCGGGCGGCAAGGGTGAGCGCATCGGCGGTGTCTCGCCTCTCGATCCATGTGCCTCCGCCCTGGATTCGCTCGGAAAGCCGATCGATCGAATCGACGGCTGCCGCATCTTCTTCTGCGCTCATGGCTTACCTCATGTGCGCACGCCGAGCGCACGTTGCTCAAGATTGACGACTATCTATCTCCAGAGGCCATCGTTCCTTTTTCCGGCGCCGCGATCAATTCAAGAATGGCAATTCCAGCCTGAAAAAGCTGCGGCGGTCAATATGCGTTGCGAATTCGGATCCGCATCCGGTTATCGGCGACGAACCGATATGCGGGCACGCCGAGCTTCGCGGCTCCGGGCAGTATCATCACCGCCGCCGCAGGCCAGAGCATCGGCATCGTCCAGGCCATCTCGCGAAAAGCGTAAAACCCGCCGGCGTTGCCTTCGCGCGTCGAATAGCAGACTTCGCGTTTGCAGTCGTCGGTTGTGAGTTCGCGCAGGTAAGAGGCGGGAATCGAGCCGAACTGCCCGGCGCTGTGGAAATCCACGAACGTCAGCAACTCGAAGATGTCCAGCTGCGCCAACACGAGCAATGTCCGCCCGCAAAAACTGCAATCGCCATCATAAATCACAAACCTCGGCCCGGCGGAATACAGATCCCTAAACCATTTACAGACGGCCTCGCCTGCATTCTCGGCTGGCAAAACGAGAGGCAAAATCCACAGAGCATGCCAGATCGACGAACCGGAATATGGCATGACAGGAGCTGATCGGAGCATGCCGATCCCGAGGGCGAGAGCGAATGCCGCGCCACAAAGGCGCAATCTGAGATACGCGTCGTGATATAGATCCGACCTCTCGCGACCCGAAGCCCCGTTCGCGGAGGGTGGTCCTTCTCGAAAGAGACGCCACAAGGCAGAGATGCTCAGGGCGTCCCACGCAGGGGAGAGAGCGGTCAGCACGAGCGCGACGGGCAGCGCGGTCAAGCTCCATAACACCGTATCCAGGGGCCCGGCATTCATCATCAGCACGATACCAAGCGCCGCCGCGAACATCGCAGGCGCTCCGAGGATACCCACGGCTGCGAGGATCAGCAAGAAATCGACCGCCGCCGGAGCTCCCAAGGCGAATACAGATAGGCAAAGTCCGATCCGGACACACGCCAGGCGCCGGGCCAACCGCCTTGTCCGGCGCGCGGCGTCTGAGTTCATTTGGGCCAGCTCGTGATCGACGATACTCATGTGTACGAATATACCCCGCAATCGGGCCCACCGCAAGCCGAGCACGACCGCCCCGAGCGCTCCTGAGGGGCCGCGATCTTTTGGGTTGAAACGAGACCTCGGTTTCTAAAAGATTCCGGGGTTGAGCGGGGTCAAAGGAAACCTGGTGACGAACGATCAGCCCGAGAGCGAAAGCTCACAGAAACTTCGCGTCGGCAACCGAGTCAGGCATCCCAAGTGGGGCCTTGGGAGGATCTCACGGGTTTCGGGCAGCGGAGAGTCGACCAACGTCATTGTCGATTTCAACGAAGAGGGCTTCAAGAAACTCGCTCTCAAGCATGCCCAGCTTACGAGGGTCGGCGCACCGGCGGGACCCAGGAAGGCAGCTCAGCCGACGCACAAGCCTAAAACCAAGCTCCGAAAGGCGGCCCCCCGGGTGGCCCGCGAAGGCGAAGACGACGACGACGAGGAAGAAGTGATTATCCCCGGCTGAAGGTTTCCGAAGGCGAACACAGGGTCATACAGAGGGCAGAGGCAGATGAGCAAGATCAACAAACAGGACATCGACAAAGTCGCGCTGCTTTCGCGCCTCTCGTTCACCGATGCCGAGGCCGAGAAATTCGCCGGCCAATTGAGCCAGATCCTGGAATACGCCGAGAAGCTGAACGAACTCGACACCGAAGGCGTCGAGCCGACCTCGCACTGCCTTAACCTGACGAACGTCATGCGCGAGGACATCCCTCAGGCTTCCCTGACCGCCGAGCAGGCGCTTGCCAACGCCCCGGACGCCGAGGATCAGTGTTTCAAAGTCCCGCCCATTATTCAGGAGAGCGGCTGACCAACGCGATCGCCTCGCGCGGGCCGAATCCGCGTAGCGAACCCGCAGGAATAAAACAGGCGAAACACTCAACCATGACCGAATCCAGCTCCGCTTGCTCCACCGGAGAAATCCACGACCTGACCGTCGCCGGCATCGCCGAAGCGCTCGCCAAAGGCGACGTCTCCAGCCGCGAAGTTACACAGGCCTTCCTGACCCGCATTGAATCGGTCGAACCGGACGTTCGCGCCTTCCTGACTGTCACCGCCGATGTCGCTCTTGGCATGGCCGACGAGGCCGACCGCCGCCTGGCCGCGGGCGAACGAGGCCCACTGCTCGGCGTGCCCGTTGGCCTCAAAGATCTGATCTGCACCGAAGGCACGCGGACAACCGGCGGCTCGAAAATTCTCAACAACTACATCCCGCCTTACGACGCAACGGTCGCGCGCAGATTGCGCGAGGCGGGCGCGGTCTTCGTCGGCAAGCTCAATATGGATGAGTTCGCGATGGGTTCATCATGCGAGAACTCGGGCTATTACCCGACGCACAACCCGTGGGATCTGGAACGCATTCCCGGCGGCTCTTCGGGCGGGTCGGTCGCGGCAGTCGCGGCGCGCGAGTGCCCCGCCTCACTTGGGTCCGATACCGGCGGCTCGATCAAATTACCTGCCGCGCTGTGCGGCGTCGTCGGCATCCGTCCGACCTACGGCCGAGTCTCGCGTTACGGCATTCTTGCTTTCGCCTCCTCTCTGGATCAGATCGGCCCGGTGACGCGCGATGTCCGAGATGCAGCGGTGATGATGAACGCCATCTGCGGCCACGATCCAAAAGACTCGACGTCTGCTCCCGTTGACGTCCCGGATTTCACGGCGGCCCTCGGGCGCGACGGCTCGGATATTAAGGGCCTCAAGATCGGTATCCCGAAAGAATATTTTCTCCAGGGCGAAGAGGGAAGAGGCGGGATGGACCCCGAGGTTGAAGCCGCCGTGCGCAAGGCTGCCGATGCCCTGGTCGGCCTCGGCGCGGAACTGGTCGACATCTCGCTGCCGCACACGCAATACGGCGTCGCGACTTATTATCTTGTCTGCACGGCCGAGGCTTCCTCGAACCTGGCGCGGTACGACGGCGCGCATTACGGGCACCGGGCCACCGGAGCGAGCGACATCATCGATATGTTCACGCGAAGCCGGAACGAGGGTTTCGGCGCCGAGGTCAAGCTGCGAATCATGCTCGGCACGTACGCGCTTTCGGCGGGTTTTTACGACGCCTATTACATGAAAGCCCTGAAAGTCCGGACGCTGCTCAAACGAGATTTCGATGTCGCGTTCGAGAAAGTCGATCTCATCTTGACGCCGACCTCGCCGACCCCGGCGTTCAAGCTCGGCGAGAAGGCCGACGACCCGCTCCAAATGTATCTCACCGATATCTTCACCATCTCGCCCAATCTTGCGGGCCTCGGCGGTATGAGCGTTCCGTGCGGGTTCACCTCGGAGACAAACCTGCCGATCGGCCTCCAGCTCATCCCGCCCGCGTTCGGCGAGGAAACCATGCTGCGGGTCGCCCACGCCTACGAGCAGACGCAGACCTGGTGCGAGAGGGCGCCTAAGTTATGAAGGCCCACGAATCCGATAAGCAGAGCGACATGAAATACGAAACCGTCGTCGGCATGGAAGTTCACGTCGAACTGCTGACCGAAACCAAAGTCTGGTGCGGCTGCCGGATCGACTTCGGCAAGCCGCCTAACACGCAAACCTGTCCGGTCTGCCTCGGCCATCCGGGCAGTCTGCCGGTGCTGAACAAACGCGCTCTGGAATTCGCGATGCGCACGGCGCTGGCTCTGAACTGCGACGTCGCCCCCCGCACGCAATTCGAGCGCAAGAATTACTATTATCCCGATCTGCCCAAGAACTATCAGATCTCGCAATTGCGCAAGAACCTGGCGACCGGCGGTTGGCTTGAGATCACCGTCGATGGCACGGCCAAGCGCATTACGATGGATAACGTCCACCTCGAAGAGGACGCCGGGAAGAACATCCATCCCGATCACGAAGGCTCCGATTACAGCCTCGTCGATCTGAACCGCGCCGGGACCGCCCTGCTTGAGATCGTCTCTCAGCCCGATCTGCGAGGCGTCGATGACGCGATGGCATACATGAACGGGCTCAAGAACCTGCTCGAATACATCGGCGTTTCCGACTGCAACATGCACGAGGGACGGTTGCGCTTCGAGGCTAATATTTCGGTCCGCCCAGTGGGCAGCGAGAAGCTCGGCACGAAGGTCGAGGTCAAGAATCTGAACTCGATGAAGATCGTCGCCAAGTGCATCGAGCATGAAACCGAGCGCCAGATCGACGTGATCGAATCCGGCGGCCGCATCGTGCAGGAAACCCGCCTTTGGGACGACGAGAAGAGCGAGACGCAGTCCATGCGCTCCAAGGAACAGGCGCACGATTATCGCTACTTCCCCGATCCCGATCTGCTTGAGGTCGTGATCGACGAGGCCTGGCTGGCCGAAGTTCGCGCCGAGCTGCCCGAACTGCCTGAGGCCCGGCGCCGCCGCTTCGTCACGCAATTCGGTATCCCCGAATACGACGCAGGCGTCCTGACCGCGGAAAAGGATCTGGCGGATTATTACGAACGCGCCATCGGCACGCACGACAATCCCAAGGCCATCTCGAACTGGATCATGACCGAGGCGCTGCGTATCCTGAACGAGGGCGAGCAAGGCATTGCCGAGTTCGGCGTCACGGCAGAGCACTTGGGCGAGCTTGTCGGCCTGGTCGACAAAGGCACAATCAGCGGGAAGATCGGCAAACAGATATTCAAGAAAGTGCTCGCCGGCGAAGGCGCGCCGGGCGAGATCGTCGCCAAAGAGGGCCTGGAGCAGATCAGCGACGCGGGCGCGATCGAGAAGATTGTGGATGA
>JAJFLK010000573.1 GCA_021772735.1 Candidatus Sumerlaeota bacterium
GCCCAGAACATGAGCGACGTCGAGAACTCTTCGTAAGGATAAAGCGGATAATCGAGATCCGAATATTGCCCCGGCGAGAACGGCCCGAAATTACGGATCGGCCTTGCTCCCTCAGGCCGCACCGTCACCTCAAGGCGCCCCCGGGGATTGAAGTTTGTCTGGATCGTAACCTCGAATTGGGTGTGGTTCACGAGCCGGAAATCGAGGAAGAGCGGTTCTCCCCATCGGACGCTTGCCTTTGTTTGCTCGGTCACGAAGCGGATGAAATCCGTGCTCTCGAATGGGATCGGCGTGGCTACGGGATCCAGCTTACCAATTTCCCGTGCGAATTTGAGCTCCTTGCCGCCCGGCGGCGATAACGGATTTTGGGCATGGCCGATGCCGCCGGCGAGAACCGCAAGCGCAGCAAGGGAGAAGATAATGGTTCCCCGGGCTCTCGTCCGGATTGTTAGAGGCTTTAGGTTCATATTCGAATTTCTCTCGAGCTGTTGCCGATCTGGTGACGCGAATTCGCATCGGGATTATTTTGAAGGTCTCGCACCACAGTATGAGACCTTGGGCGGATGATAAAGGTTTAGTCCACCTATGGATCGACAAGCTCGATGCTGATGGTGCACTGCATGTTCGACGGCGAATCCGCATCGGCGGCCGACCCCGAATTCCTCCCCTGGACAACCAGGCGGACATCGCCTCCGATCGTGAAATCGAGCTCGGCCTTGCCGGATAGATCGAACGCGGTCTGGCCTCGCGCCCGCATGGTCCCGCGCCGCAGCTCCGCCCGGACGTTCCAACGCGCGGGCTCTTCGCCGAGCGTGGCCGGAGGCTCGATGGATACGATCGCCCAAAGATCAGAGCCCTCGGCCGGAAACAACACCGAAGGCTCATTGGAAAGTTCGGCCTGCGCAAACCAGAAGAAACTCCCAAGCTCGCCCGAATCGGGATCGCCGGCATCGAGCCGCTGCGCGAAGAACTCCACGGTCTTGCCGTGCAGAGAGAAGCCGACCGTCGGGTCGTCGATGATCGTGCGGATCAGGGCGGACAGGGGCATCTCAATCAGGTGAAAGCTGGCGGGCGCCTCGGAGATCAGCTCCAGTCCATCCGCATCGCCGCTCATACCGACCCGACTTAAGAGATGGCTCATGACCTCGCGGCGCGGAGTCTGGTGAAACTTGAGACTCTGGACCGGGATCATCGCTTTATCTGCGACGTTCAGGCCCGCCATGAATTCACGCCGGGGATTCGAAGCCCCCGCGCCGCCGAGGTCGATATCGATCCGATTGAAAGAGAAGTTCTGCGCCATCGCGACGAGATAAAAACTCGCCCAAATCACGATCAGACCAAATAGGGCCCGGAAGTGCTGCGAGCCGGGAACGGGCTGGGCTTCGGGAGAAGAAGCGGGCTCGACACGCGCGTCGGGTTGGGAAATCTCAGAGGGCTCGGCGCTGGGGAGAGTCACGGCGTCGCGGCTTTCTTGTGCGAGCCACGCACATGGAGCTCCCATGCGTGGATGACGCGCTCCTGGCTGGGGTCCTCGATCGAGCCGGGTCGCGCCCGCCGCACTTCATCGATTGCGACGCCGGCCGAGCGGCCTTCGGAGACGAGATAGCATGCCAGCAGCGTTCCGGTCCGGCCCATCCCGGCAAAACAATGAACCAGGACGGCCTTGCCCTCGCGGGAGCTCTGGCCCATGAACTGCATGGCCGATTCGATCTGCCCGATCGTCGGCGCCTTGAAATCGCTGACGTCGAGGTGCAGCGAACGGAATTCGTTTTCGTCAAGGGGCCCCGAATCGAGAGGCTCCTCGCAAACCGTCACGATTGCTCCGATGCCGAGGCCGCGCAGTTCGCGGAGATTCTCCTCCAGCATCTCGCCCCGGCCCGGATGCGAAGAGCCCGCGATCACGTCGTCAATCAGAAAACTGAAATTATGCAGATGGCCCATTGATCAATCCGGCACCGAACGGAATCGAGATCGAGCCCGCCGCCCGGGGCGCGCCCGCAAGGAAATTATCAAGCCTCCGGCGGTGAATCAACGCGATTCGCCCCACGCGCGGGCCCCATACGAGCCCAAGGCAATCACGCCGGCTGATGCACAGGCTATACAGTATCGCCGTCGAAGGATAAAATGGCGGAGATTTCTCGGTCGTCCGTGGTCCCATGATCCGGCTTCAATCGGTTACGTGATCCGGCCGCCACGCCGACCCCTTATCCCGGTCTACGCCCATGCCGCTCAAGAGCCCCTCACACCTGCGTCGCCTCGCCTTTGCCGTGCGGCACCCCTTCGCGCCGTCGGGATATCCCGATGCGTTCGATCCCGCACTGGCCGAAAAAATCCGCAGCCAGTTCGGCGCGATCGCGCAGTCCTTTTCCCTGGACGCGGCCGATTTCAGGCGTTTCGTTCGCGAGTGCGGATACGCCGAGCAGTATGTCCAATACATGGGCCCGACGTTGTTGGACGAAAAATTGCTCGAGCATTATGTCTCGCTCGAATTGATCGATCCCCAGCCCGGCGACGTCGTGATCGATATCGGGAGCGCGCAGTCTCCGTTCGCCTCCTACGTCGCGCGCCGTTATGAGTGCCGCGCGTATCAGCTCGATCTCGCCTACCCCGAGGGGATCGACGGTGATCGGATCGGCGCGCCGGCCCAGGAGATTCCGCTCGAAGATGCCAGCATTGCGGCAATGACACTGCACTGCACGATCGATCACTTCGAGGGCGGTGCAGACGGCGCGTTCGTGCGCGAAGCCGCTCGAGTGCTGCGGCCCGGCGGGCGGGTGTGCATCCTGCCGGTTTACTTCGCCGCCGAGCTGACGAATATCTGCGATCCCGCGCACTTCTCGCCCGGCGCGGCGCTAGACTCCGAGGCCCGGCTGCGCGGCGTGCCGGGATACAACAATCGCTTCGGGCGATATTATAGCCCGGCGGCGTTTGACGCCCGCCTGCTCGCCGGCGCGACAGGTCTCGAACCGACGCTGTTTCGAATCGAAGGCGAGAGAGACCGCATCGAAAACACTTACTTGAATTACGCGCTGCTTCTCACGCGGACATAGGCCGAAGCGACGCCGAGGCCCCGGGCGTAAGAAGGAATATTGAGAGGGCACATGCCGAAATTTGAGATCAGGGTCTATGTCACGCCACACGCGGACGTGGCCGATCCCGAGGGCCGGGCGATCCGCGCCGCGCTCGGTCGCTTCGACGACGAGGCGTTGCGCGGCGTCGAGGTCAGTGGCGTCCGCGCGGGGAAAGTCTTCGACCTGAGCATCGACGCAGATTGCGCCGAAGCGGCCGGACGTGCGGCGCGCGCCATCGCCGACCGCGTGCTTGCCAACCCGAACGTCGAGCAGTTCGAGTGGACCATTCGGGGCGGATACCCCAAAGCACACGACACGCCGGATGCATCCGATCCGGCCGAGACGCGTCAATCATGAGAGTCGGAGTCGTAATCTTTCCCGGGACGAATTGCGAACGCGAGACGCTCGATGTCCCGCGCCGCGTCCTCGGCTGGGATACCATCGCGTGCTCACATGATAAGCAGCTTGCCGAGCGGCTCGATCTCGTGATCCTTCCCGGCGGATTCAGTCACGGCGATTACCTGCGCGCGGGCGCGCTCGCCGCGCTCTCGCCGGTCTTGGATGGCGTGCGCAAGTTCGCCGAGTTCGGCGGGCTCGTCCTGGGGATCTGTAACGGATTTCAGGTTCTGTGCGAGGCGGGCCTGCTGCCCGGCACTTTGCGCCGCAATCGCGATCTCACGTTCCGCTGCGAAGACGCGCATCTGAAGGTCGAACGCCGCGATTCGGCGTTCACTTCGGCGTGCCCGCCAATGATTCGTCTGCCGATCGCACACGCGGCAGGTCGTTATCACGCCGATGCGCTGACGCTCACGCGCCTCGAAGAAGATGATCGGGTGCTCCTTCGCTATGCCGAGCCTCCGGGCGATGCCGCATCGGATTCTTATTCCGAAACCGAGGTCAATCCCAACGGTTCGGCCAACGCCATCGCGGGGATCATCAACGAGGCGGGCAATGTCTGCGGGATGATGCCGCACCCCGAGCGCGCATGCGAGGCGATCCTGGGCGGCCCCGAGGCACGATGCGATGGCCTCTCGATTTTCGAATCACTGGCTGCGTCGTGCGCCACTGGGCTCGATGCCGTGACGCCGGGGAATGCGAAGTGAGCGCGACAACGAAAATCCCCGAGTCGGTTGGTCCGCCCGATCGTGCTGACGCCGAGCCGTCTCAGATCCGCGAAGCGGCGGCGCGTGCGCATGGGTTGCGGCCGTCCGAATATCGCCTGATCCTCGCGCGGCTCGGGCGCGAACCGAACTCCGCCGAGATCGGCGTCTATTCGGCGATGTGGTCCGAGCACTGCGCATACAAGCATTCGCGCGCGACGCTGCGTCGCCTGCCAACCAAGGGCGACCGAGTCGTCGCGGGGCCGGGCGGCAACGCCGGGGCGGTCGATATCGGCGGGGGTCTTTGCGCCGTCTTCAAGATGGAAAGCCACAATCACCCCTCGGCCATCGCGCCCTATCAAGGCGCGGCGACCGGCGTCGGCGGCATCCTTCGTGACGTTTTCGCAATGGGCGCCCGGCCGATCGCGTTGCTCAATAATCTTCGCTTCGGCGAAGGCGGTTCGCCCCGGATGCAACGCCTGGTTCGGGGCGTTGTCTCGGGCATCGCGGATTACGGCAATTGCGTCGGCGTGCCGACCGTCGCCGGTGATGTGGTTTTCGACGCCGCGTTCGAGCGCAATATTCTCGTCAATGTCATGTGCGTCGGGATCGCGCCGAGCACGCGGCTTGCCCACGCGCGGGCGACCGGACCGGGAAATGTTCTCCTGTATTTCGGCTCGCCGACCGGACGCGACGGCATGCACGGCGCGAGCTTTGCCAGCGAAGCCCTGGGCGACGAGGCAGCCGAGCGGCGAGGGGCCGTGCAGGTCGGCGATCCGTTCATGGGCAAGAAGATCCTCGAAGCCACGCTTGAACTGATCGAGCGCGGGC
>JAJFLK010000574.1 GCA_021772735.1 Candidatus Sumerlaeota bacterium
TCTTGCCCAGGGGGCCGCGCGCGACGACGCGTCCTCCCCGGTCGCCGCCGTCAGGACCCAGGTCGATGACGTAGTCGGCCGAGGCGATCAGATCCAGGTTGTGCTCGATGACGATCAGCGAGCAGCCGCGCTCGATAAGCTGATGCAGGATCTCCAGCAGGCGTTCGAGATCGGAGGCATGCAGGCCTGTCGTGGGTTCGTCGAAGACAAAGAGCCGGCCCGCGCCGTCGCGAATCGTCGCCAGGTGCGCGGCGAGTTTGAGTCGTTGGGCTTCGCCTCCCGAAAGCGTCGAAGTGCTCTGGCCAAGCCGCAGGTATCCGAGGCCGACCTCGCGCAGCGGCCGCAGTGCGCGGATGACTTTGGCGTGATCGGCAAAGAAATCGGCCGCCTCGGTGACGGTCATGTGCAGGATGTCGCAGATGTTCTTGCCGTGCCACAGCACGCGAAGCACTTGATTCTGAAAACGCTGGCCGTCGCAGGTTTCGCACACGATCTCGACGTCGGCCATGAAGTGCATGTCGATCGTCTGTGTACCGCTGCCCTGGCATGTGGCGCAGCGGCCCGCATCGACATTGAAAGAAAAATGGCGCGGCGTGAGCCCCGCGGCCCGCGCTTCGCGGCTGGCGGCGAGCGTCTGACGGATGGCGTCGAAGGCCTTGACGTAGGTCAGGGCGTTGGACCGCTTGGATCGCGCGAGCGGCGTCTGATCGATCCAGTGCAGTTCGCGAACTTGATCGAGCCCTTCGATGGATCGATAGGGGGCGATCTCGACGGGCGCGATCTCGCGCTGGCGACGGTATGCCGCGACGAGCGTATCGCGCACGAGCGTCGTCTTGCCCGAGCCCGAGACGCCGGTCACGCAGCAGAAGCAACCCAGTGGGAAACGGACATTGACGTTGGCGAGATTATTGCCGCGCGCGCCTTTGATCGAGATCCAGCCGGTCGGCTTGCGACCCACGGCAGGGACGACCGGCCGGTGGATGCTCTGCATGTGCCGGGCGGTGGGCGAAGCGGGCTCGTTCATCTCACTGAGGCTGCCGGCGAAGAGAACCTCGCCACCGTTCTCGCCCGCGCCCGGCCCCAGGTCGATGATGTGCTCGGCCCGCGCGATGACGTCGAGATCGTGCTCGACGACGACGACCGTATTGCCTAGGTCGCGCAGGGATTCGAGCACGGAGACGAGCCGTTCGGTATCGCGGGCGTGCAGGCCGACGGTGGGCTCGTCGAGGACGTAGAGCGTTTGCGTAAGGCCGGAGCCGAGAGACGTCGCGAGATTGATGCGTTGGGCTTCGCCGCCCGAAAGCGTCCGGGTCGCCCGGTCCAGCGTGAGGTAATCCAGACCGACGCGATCCAAAAATCGAAGCCGGCCGAGAAGGGCTTCGTAGATGCGTCCGCCAATCTCGAGCTCGCGGGCGGTGAGTACCATCTTCTCAAATAATTCCAGGACAAGCCGCACCGGCAGCATTGCGATTTCCGCGATCGTCCGGCCCGCATAGAAAACGTTGAGCGCCTCGGGGACGAGCCGTGTCCCACGGCATTTCGGGCACCGCCTGTATGCGCGATATCGCGCCAGCATCACGCGTGCCTGAACCTTGTATTTCTTTGATTCGAGCCAGTTGAAATATCCCCGGATGCCGACGAACCGACCGCAGCCATCAATGAGATTGGATATCTGAACCAGCGAGAAGTCGGCAATAGGCTTGAATCGCGGGATCTGATTCGGCTTGGTGTGATCCTTGATGTGATCGTACATCTCAAGGTTGCCCGTGGAGTTCCACGGTGCGATGGCGCCGTCTTCGAGCGAGAGATCGCGATTCGGGATGACCTTGTCCAGATCGAGTTCCATAACGCGGCCGAATCCCTCGCAATCCGGGCACGCGCCCAGAGGACTATAGAAGGAGAAAAGCGCGGGCTCGGGCGTGGAAAACGAGCGGCCGCATCCATCGCACGTCATGCCCGAAGAGAAGCGAAACGTCTCGGCAGAATCGGTGGCGAGAACCTCCGCGCTGCCGCGGCCAGCGGTGAACGCCGTCTGGAGCGAGGCATGCAGGCGGGATTTATTCGCTGCGCTCGCGACGATTCGGTCGATCAGGATCCAAAGCTTTGCGTGCGGGTCATCGGGCGTTTCGCCCGCCTCAAGATCGATGATCGAGCCGCCGTCCCACAGGCGAAAGTATCCGGCGCGGATCATCTCGGCGACCAGTTTTTCGTCTAGATGTGAACCGATTAGATCGGTCGGCGCCAGGACGACGAGGCGGGCGCCGTCGGGCAACTCTTCGAGAGTTCGAGTGACCGATTCGGGAGTCTCGGCGCGGACCTCGCGCTTGCAATCCGGGCAGAGCGTCGTCCCCATCTTGGAGAAAATAAGACGCAGAAGATCGTGAATTTCGGTCGCCGAGCCGACGGTCGATCGAGCGCTGCGCACGCCGTTTTTCTGCTCCAGAGCGATGGCGGGCTGGACGCCTCGGATCGAATCAATATCGGGCCGCTCCATGCGCTCCAGGAACTGGCGCGCGTATGTCGAGAGCGATTCGACATACCGACGCTGCCCTTCGGCATAGAGCGTATCGAAGGCGAGCGAGGATTTGCCCGAGCCCGAGACGCCGGTGATAACGTTCAGCGTGCCGTGCTCGAAACTGCACGTTATGTTTTTGAGATTGTGCGTGCGCGCGCCGATAATCTCGATCCGCGAGTGCATTCCGTGCCGATTCCTTCCCTGTTCCGATGCTCCGGATTGGACTGAAGCTCGCAGAACAAGCCTAAGATGATAGCACGACGCGCTCCCGGGCGACACGCCCAAGACAGCGAGGTGTATTGGTCTTGACTCGCTTTGGGAGCGGAGAAAGAATTGAACCGGACGAGAGGGCGAGCTGGGCCGAATTCGCCAGGCCTCAGCATGGGACAAGAAGAGGAGCGCGCTGCAGATGATTAAGATCGATCAGATTCTTTGCCCCACGGATTTTTCCGAGAACGCCGAGCACGCGTTGAATTACGGGCTAGAGCTGGCACGCAAGTTTAACGCGACAATCCATCTGCACCACGTGGTGCAGGTGCCATACATGGCCGTTGCTTATGAGATCGGCCCGGACGTCGCGGCCGCGCGCGAGATGGCCGAGAACGAAGGGCGTCAGCGTCTGGCGAAACGCGTCGAAGAACTTGAGGCGGAGGGCGTGCGAATCGAGGCACACCTGACCGTCGGCACGCCGTTCGTCGATATCGTCACGCTGGCACGCGAGAAGAACATCGACCTCATCGTTATCGGCACGCACGGCTGGGGGGCGCTCAAGCAGATTCTGCTCGGCAGCACGGCCGAGCGCGTGGTGCGCAAAGCCCCCTGCCCGGTGCTGACCATCAAGCATCCCGAGCACGAATTCGTTCTGCCCTGAGAGCCCCTGATGGGCCGTGAGAAGTTGCGGCGTCGTTACTCGTCGTCCGTGTCGTCGTCGCCGGAGTCTTCGGGGTTTGCGACTTCCTCGGCTTCGTCGCTTTCATCCGCAGCCGCCGCTGCAGGCGCTTCGGACTCAACGAGTTCGATCCGCGCTCCCTCGGGCGAGACGAGGAAGGAAATCTTCAGCGCCCCGAGTTTGGTCGGGGGCAGCGTGATGTTGACGCCATCGGCCTTCATCGTTTCCACGGCCGAATCCAGATCCGGAAAGCTGAATCCGATGTGATCGAGTGAACGGCCCGAGGTCGGCGTCGGGTCACCATCCGAAGGCGTGCAGATCAACCAGATACCGTCGATCTTCAGAGCCGGCAAGACGAAGAACCTCTTGGCCTCGCCACCGAAAGTTTTTGCATACCAGTCGATCGTCTCTGTCGGGTCCGGAGAGATCAGATGGACGTGGTGGAAGCCGTAGAGATCGGGATCCTGCATGACCTCGATTTTCGTGCCCCAGGGATCCTCAACGAAACCGAATTTGACCTTCCCGAACTGGCGGGGCTCGGCGAGCACTTTCACGCCCGCCTCTTTCCACTGGGCCATTCTTGCGTCCAGATCCTCGAACGACCAGCCAATATGATCGACCGCGCTGCCCTCGCTGCCCCCGAACTCACCGCGTTTGCGCATGAAGATGAGCACGGTGTTGCCGAACTGCGCGCCCGGCATCACGCCGGCGAATTTCTTCGCTTCGCCTTCCATATGCTCGGCATACCAGGCCGCGGCTTCAACCGGATCGGTCGCCCCCAGGTGGACGTGGTGCCATCCGGCGTCTTCCGCCAGAGCCGATGTAGTGGATATCATCAGAGCACAGATGCTCGTAAGTATAAGGCGTATCGTAGCGAATTTCATTCGCGGGTTCCTCTCGTTCCCCCCTGGGATCCTGATGGTCTTGATCGTCTCGACTAAGTTTTAGTCTCAGCTCGGGACGATTGTCGTGATATTTGCCGTTTGTGCAACGATTTCCTTGGGCGGCTTCGTCCGCGCTGGGCGCGATCCGCCCTTTCAGAGGCGTTACCGGAGATCATCTATCACGCGCTCCTTCCGTTTCGGGGATAGGCCGGACGCTTACTTCTCGGAAATGAATGAACGTGGCGGGATCGTGGTTTTGAAGACCGATGTATCCGGTCTCGGGGCGTGGCCCTCGGCGCGGCTCCGAGGCGCTTTTCTTCTCGGGCACCGCGTCGCCTTCGGTGTAATCAGTGACCTGCGTTCCGTTGACGAAGGCCTGCGTGTTGTCGCCTTCGAGGCGAATGATCAGTTCGGTCCATTCGCCGGGCGCGGCTTTGGCGTCGCCGAGGGTTTTCGTAAGGCTATAAAGCGCGCCAGTGCGGTGCCACGCATCGGCGACGTTATCGATTTGAATCTCGTACCCTTGGTGGACTGCATGCCAGGCAGTTTTCGGTTTGCCCTCGATGCGGATGAAGACCCCGGAGTTGTCCTCGGGCCGATCGGTTCGGAAAACGACCTTAATCTCGCAATTGCCAAATTCCTCTTCGGTGTACCAAAGAAGGCCCATGCCGCCCTGCGTGACCAAGTGCCCGTCTTCGATGGTGAACTCGCCTTGGCCAACCTGCGCCCAGCCTGAGGTATCGCTCCCGTTGAAAAGCTGACGCCACTTGCCATCCTCTTCTGCATGATTGGTTGTCACGCAGGCCATCCCGATCAGGCACGAAAGCAGAACGGCGCGGATACCTCGCCCTGGCGATTCAGTGTTGCGCTTGAATTTCATTACTTCGAGCATCTTCACAATCCCTTTCTCCACTTCAATTTGAGAGCTGTTCCAAGCTGCGATTGTAGCGTACGGCGCAGCCGTTGTGGAATCGCGAAGGTGGTCCAGGAGTCATAGGATCCGATCTTCTTGACTTCTCGGAGCTTCAGGGCTGCCTGAATTGCCTCAATCTCGAATTGACTCAGGCCGCGCACGAATCCAAGATGTTCCTCCTGCGGCTTTGCCACAAACGTGGGGGGGGAGAAGGCGTCGAGACGCCCAGACGCTGAGAGCTCAAGACGCCGAAACGCGCGAGGATGCCACCGTCCGTACGGGGGCATCATTGCGCAAGGTTCGCGCCTCAGCCGAATCATGGAGAATTGAACATGGATTTTTCATTGCCCGATGAACTCGTCGCCCTACGCGATGCCGCCGCGCGCTTCGCCGCAGGCGAGATCGAGCCGCACGCGCGCGATTGGGATCGGGCCGCGCGATTTGACGACGCCATGATCGGCAAACTCGGCGCGCAGGGGTTCATGGGCATTATGATCCCGGAGCGCTTCGGCGGCGCCGGCGGCGATCACATGATGTTCGCCATTATCCTTGAAGAGCTGGCCCGGCACGATGGCGGGCTGGCCCTCGCCGTCGAGGGGCACAACGGCCTCTGTTGCCAACACATCATGGTCGCCGGAAACGATGAGCAGAAGGCGAAGTTTCTCCCGCCGCTTGCCCGTGGCGAGCAGATCGGGAGCTGGTGTCTGACTGAGCCCGGCTCAGGCACCGACGCTGCGGGCATGAGAACCATGGCCGTCCGTAATGGCGACGACTGGGTCATCAATGGTTCCAAGCAGTTCATCACCAATGGCGACCGCGCGGGGACGTTCGTCGTTATGGCCCTGGGCGCTCCGGCAGGAGGCCGCCGGGTTATCCATGCCTTCGTCGTCGAGCGCGATACGCCCGGCCTATTGACCGGCCAGCCAGAAGAGAAACTTGGCATGCGTTCTTCGGATACCGTGACCGTCACGCTGGACGATGTCCGAGTGCCCGAAGCGAACCGGCTTGGCGCGCCCGGCCAGGCCTTCGATGATGTCCGGATCGTTCTGCAAGGGGGGCGAGTGATGATCTCGGCAATCTCGCTGGGTCTTGCGCGAGCCGCTCTGGAGGACTCCGTGAAATACGCACACGAACGCACGACGTTCGGCAAGGCGATCATCAATTACCAGATGATCCAGTCCAAGATCGCAGACATGGCGTGCCAGATCGAGGCCTCAAGGTTGATGCTTTATCGCAACGCGACTGCGCTGGACGCGGGCGACTCGCCGGGCCACCTGACCGCCGTCACTAAGGTTTTCTCCTCGGAGATGGCGACGCGCGCCTGCCTCGAAGCGATCCAAATTCTAGGCGGATATGGGTATCTGCGCGAATACAACGTCGAGCGATATTTGCGCGATGCGAAGCTTTGCGAGATCGGCGAGGGCACCAGCGAGATACTCCGCGTTCTGATCGCCCGCGCCGTAAGCAAGCAGCTTGGATTCGAAGCCGAGAGGCCCGCCTCATGATTCGCATCGGCAACGCATCGGGATTCTGGGGCGATTGGCCCCAGGCCGCCGCAATGCAGATTCGCTCGGGTCCACTCGATTACCTCACCATGGATTACATGGCCGAGGTCACGCTCTCGATCATGAACAAACTGAAGACGCGAAATCCGGAGGCCGGATACGCGAGCGATTTCGTCTCGGACATCGGCGACCTGCTTCCCGAAATTATGGATAAGGGCGTGCGCGTCCTGGCGAGCGCCGGTGGGGTGAACTGCCGTGCCTGCGCCGAGGGGCTGCTCAACAGGGCCGAAGAGCACGGCATCAAGGGATTGAAAGTCGGCATTGTCGAGGGCGACGATATTCTCGGTCAATTGCGCGGCGGGAACTGGCGCGATCTGGGCCTTGCGCCGTTTGATCCCGCTGCCGAGCCGATCGACGAGATCGCCCCCCGGCTCCTCAGCGCGAACGCTTACCTCGGGGCGTTCCCGATCGTCGAAGCTCTGCGCGGCGGAGCACACATCGTCGTGACCGGCCGCGTTGCCGATCCGAGCCTGATCCTCGCGCCGATCATTCATGAATTCGATCTGAGCCCGACCGATTGGGACGCGCTCAGCCTCGGGACGATCATCGGGCACATCCTGGAATGCGGCGCGCAATCCACGGGCGGCAATTTCCTGGGGGATTATTGGAGTGTCCCAAGGCCCGAACTTATGGGATTTCCCATCGCCGAGATGGACGGCCCCGACCGCGCCGTCATCACCAAACACGCGTCGCTCGGCGGGTTGGTCACTCAGGCGAGCATCAAGGAGCAATTGATCTACGAGCTGCACGATCCCGAGGCATACCTGACACCGGACGTCGTGGCTGATTTCACCAGCATTCGGCTGACGGACGATGGCCCGGATCGCGTCGCCATCGACGGCGTCCGAGGCAAACCCGCGCCCGAAACGCTGAAGGTCTCGTGCGTTTATCCGGGCGGCTGGAAGATCACCGGCGAGATCAGCTATTGCTGGCCCGAAGCCGTGCGCAAGGCGAGGGCTGCGGGCGAGATGGTCCGCAAGCGCGTGGAGAATCGCCTCGGGCCCGATGCAATCGAGGACTGGATGATCGAGTGCGTGGGGTACGATTCGTTGCACCCCGGCATGGTTGGCGATGCGCCTGAACCCCAGGAGGTCGTGCTGCGTATCTCGGCGCGTTCGTCTGATCGGGCGGCGCTCGAATATCTCGGCCGCGAGATCGCGCCGCTGGTCCTGACCGGACCGCCCGGCGTGACGGGATATGGCGGGCCGCGTCCGCGTGCTTCGCAATTGCTCGCGTTCTGGGGCGGGCTCGTTTCGCGTGATAAGATTGAGCCGCGCGTGGAGGTGCTCGGGTGATGATCGGACGACTCTATCTGCTGGCGCACGGGCGCTCGGGCGACAAGGGCGATTGGGTCAACATCGGCGTCATCGCGCGGCGCGAGGCGTGGTATGAATTCATCGCCACCGAGCTGACGGCCGCGCGCGTGGGCGAGTTCATGAAGCCCATGGCCGGGGGACCGGTCGATCGGTTTGAACTCCCGAACCTGGGCGCGCTGAACTTCCTGGTGCGCGATGCACTGGGCGGAGGCGGCGCGGCCAACCTGCGTCTGGACGCCCAAGGCAAGGCGTTCGCCTCGGCGCTGCTGCGGATGCCCATCGAAATCCCCACGGGGCTTGAGGCGGAGGTTCGCGAACACTGGGGCGACGGACTGCCCGCCGATTGTGTGGTTAGTGCGGCGGATAAACCCAGCGCGTAACGAACCGACGGGTTGTGCTACTATGGTCGATTGAGAAGAGGCCGTCGCTTCGTCCGGAGATAGTGAGTCAGATCGATGCCTTCAACGCAAAACCACGATCGAGAGAAGATCGGAAAAGTCATTGTGCGCGCAGCGGCAGGCCTTCTTGTTGCGGCGGGAATGCTGGGCATTTTGGGTGGCGTGCATTTTATCTATGAAGAATGGACAGGATCGTTCCAAGAGCCAGGCAATTTTTTTAGGTTCGGTTACATGATGGGCTCCTCGTTTGTTGCATTGAGCATTATCCCTTTGATTGTCGGCGGGCGATTACTGATGCAGATCAACGCGACAAATTTGAGGGTGTTTTGTATCACTTGCGCGGGCGTCATTTATTTAGTGGTCAGCTCGACCATTCTAATCCCTGATCGTGGCGCTTCGACTTCATCAACAATCGGTCCAAGTTTTCTCGTTGGCATATTGAGCTTTGCGAAATCAATCGTGCCTATCATTTGCGGCATTTTGGCTTATCGATTTTTGAAGCCCTATCTTTTCTCCTTATCCGGCATGCCTCTTCCTTCAATCGAGGGGGCCGCCCGAGATCGCGAGCGAACAGAAAGTTCGAGATTCATCGTGCGCGCCGGAGCGTGCCTTATCATTCTCTGGAGCATAGCCGGATTCGGTTTTACGGTATTCCTTTACCGCTATATGTCAGCAGAAATGAGCGATGCTCCGTTTGGCGCTACTGGGCTTGC
>JAJFLK010000575.1 GCA_021772735.1 Candidatus Sumerlaeota bacterium
CCCTTCGATCTCGAGAATTCCGCTACGCTGACGCCGGTGGACGTTCCAAATATGGCCGCAGAGAAGAGCTTTTTCCTGACCACGGATGTCGACATGGACGGCAAAGCGGGCTCAGGCGATTTCATCGAGTATACGATCGACATCACCAACGCGGATGATGACATGGGCGCCACCGGCGTCACGCTGATCGACATTCCCGATGCGACCACAGCGCTTGTGGAGGGCTCAGTGATGACCTCGCAAGGGACAGTGATCTCCGGCAATACGGCCGGAGATATATCTGTTGAAGTTGACTTGGGCACGATTGCCCCAATGGGGATGGCCAGCGTGACCTTCCAAGTCGCGATGCCTGCACTCGTTCCGGACGGCGTGTCCCAGATCAGCAATCAAGGAATGATCACAGGGGACAATTTCCCCAATCTTCTGACCGACGACGCGCTCACTATGGCCGAATCGGACCCGACGATCACGCCTGTGACGCCGCAAGTCAGTTTTGAGACCCCCAATTCTCTACAAGTTTTAGAAGACGGAGTCACCATACCTAGCGGCGACACGATTTTGCTGCTTCGGTCGGGTGATTTATCCGCATCGACCGAAGTTATCGTATCGATCGCCGGCGGGACCGCCACCGGCGGGCCCGCTCCGGCCGGGACTGACTACAACAATTCGACCTTTCCACTGAACGTTATATTCGGCATCGGGCAGTCGAGCAAGGTCGTCGCCTTGCCGATCTTCGAGGACAGTGTAATCGAAATGACCGAGACCGTACTTCTCAGTGTCGCCCCGTCGATTAACGGCGTCATCGGTTCGACCAGCACATTCACGGTCAACATTCTGGATAATGAAATTTCCGCGACGAAGGACGACGCCGTCTTCTTGGATGGCGATAGCGATGGCATCGCCGACCCGGGAGACACCGTCCGATTTACGGTCGTCGTAACGAATAACGGTAATTCGGACCTCCAATTCACGTCGTTTACCGATACGCCGGGCACTTCGGTCACGGATCTTGTCATCGGCTCGGTTACGACTTCGCAAGGGGTAATTCTCTCGGGCAATACCGCCGGGGATACCGAGGTCGACATCAATCTCGGCACGATCACCATGGGCGCATCGGCGACGGTCACTTACGACGTTCTCATCTCGGACACAGTTCCAGACAATCTCCTATCAGTCTTCAATCAAGGCACGATCCGAGCGGGGGCAATCGACGATCTGTTGACCGATGATCCGAATACCTCTGAGCTTGGGGATCCCACGGAAACATTTTTTGATCGCGGCGGCGAAGCGTTGTTTACCAAGGCGTTCGGCATCGGCAGTGACCCGGACTGTAATCTTCGGGTCAGCCCGGGCGACATTGTTACTTACACTATCAACTTCTCCACTGCGGGCGATTCGCCGCTCCTCGGCGGCACGGTTACGGACGATCTCGGCGATTTTTCTTCGCTGATCGTCGGCAGCGTCGCCCTGAGCGGGGGAACTGTCGTCAAAGGAAACACCGCCGGAGATACGACAATCGAGGTGACAGATTTCACCGCGACTCCTGGAGCAAGTGCCGTGCTTATTTACTCGGTGCGGATTGATAGCGCGCCGCCTCCGGGGATCAACATGATCAGCAACCAGGCGATGATCTCGGGTTCCAATTTCGGCCTGATCCTTTCGGATGACCCGACGACGATGACACCGGACGATCCTACCGTCATTACGTTGAACGATCGATTCGGGACGACCGGATTCTTCTCGACCGATGCGACCGGCACGATCCCGACATCCGGATCAACCATCATCCCAATCGACGTCTCCGGCGTCGGCCCTTACCTATGGGATATCAACCTGCAGACATTCATCCCGAATATCGAGTTCCCCAGAAGCGTGGACATCACGCTTACTTCTCCTACGGGAATAGCCGTCACCATCGTATCATCCGCAGGTAGTCCCCTTAGCCTCGCTGCGGGCTTAACGAACGTATTCGACGGAACGATTTGGGACGACGACGCCGGGGATGTTCTTGCGCCCGGCCCGGTCACGGATGCGCCGTTGCAGGCTGGCGTTGCTTTGACGACCGCCACCCCCGAGGAGGCTCTGGGCGCTTTCAACGGAATAGATCCGAACGGCACCTGGACTCTGCAAATCAACAACAATTCGGTGTCATTTGCGGCGGCGATCGGGGTGATGGAACTCGAAGTGACGACGCTGCCTTCTGCGCCGGCGTCTTCATTGTTTGTCATGAATGATTTTACGGTTCTGCCGATCCCAGACAATGTTACAGTCGAAGACACAATTACATTCGCCGGGCTTACGGATGTCATCTGCAGCGTACGGGTCAGGACGGACATTACGCACACGTTCCCCGGCGATATGGAGATCTTTCTGACTTCGCCTTCGGGCACCGAAGTGACGCTGACAACCCGAAACGGCGGCACCAGTGATAACGTCTTCAACGGCACGATTTTTCAGGATGATGCCGGCACGTCCAATCCCCCGGGCGCAGTGACGGACGCCGCGTATGTGAACATGATCACCGAAACCCCTCTCGTGCCCGAAGAAGCCATGTCCGCATTTATTGGCGAGAACCCGAACGGGGATTGGACGTTGAGGATTCGAGATGTCCTTAACGTCTTTACGGGATCGCTGAACGGTTGGGGCCTCGAGATTACAACCTGCGATCCGCCAGGGGATCCCGAAGCCTACGGCCAGAAGTTCCCCACCGCGTTCGTAAACGATGTCGCGCCGTTTGGCTTGGTGAACCTCGGCGATACGATTCGCTACACGGTTCAAGTCCGTAACATTGGCCGAGGAACGGCCGAGACGATCACGTTTAGCGATCCGTTGAGTTCCCAGTTCGCGCTCGTCGAAGGTTCGGTCACAACTTCGCAAGGCGTCGTGACTCAAGGCAATGATCCGGGCGACACCGACATTCAGGTCAACGTCGGCGACATCGCGGCCGGCTGCACGTTCGTGACGATCAACTTCGACGTGCTACTCGTCGGCCCGGCCGAAATCTTCGATTTCGGCTCGACGACGCCCGTACTCCTCCCGGGGATTACGAACCAGGGCATGATCGTCGGCAGCAATTTCCCGGCGACCATGACCGATAATGACGGGAATCCAAACGACGGGCTTGAGCCGAGCATCTTCGCCATCGACGCTGCCGGGCCCGACGTTACCGCATCGAAGGTGGATTCGCTGCAAACTGACGTCGGCATGGACGGCCTGTTCGACGAGGGCGATACGGTTCGTTACACGGTCACGATCGCGAACGACGGTGATACGAACGTCGGCGGGGCCACCTACATGTCTTTGCTCGATCCCAACTCGACGCTGGTCACAGGATCGGTGACGACAACGCAGGGGATTATCACGACCGGCAATACGGCAGGCGACATGAGCGTCGGCATCGACGTGGGCGCGCTCGCAGGGTTCGGTGGAACAGCGACGATCACGTACGATGCGACCATCAACGGCTCGCTTCCGGTTGAGGTGATGGGACTGTCCTGCCAGGGAGAAATCGATGGCGATAACATCGATACCGTCAGGACCGACGATCCGGCCTGGCCCGGCCCGGCCGACCCGACGATCACCCCGATCGGTTCTGAAGACATGGCTTCGACCCAGCGGATCATCGAGTTCCTGCTTGGGCAGCTTAACGATCCGCGTGGGCTCGATGTGAACGCCGATGGCGACATCGACGTGGCCGACGTGATCTTCAGCAAAACCCAGCTCGAACCCATCGCGGCTTCGGGCCCGATGCCCGCCAATGGAGCGACCGGCGTTCCGGTCGATACGATGTTCAGCTGGACCGATCCCGACATGCGCTCGGATACGTTCCAATTCGGTCTGTTCTTTACCGGCGGTGGAGCACTGGTAGAGGAGTTCATGGGCCTGACGACGCCCCAGGCGACACTGAGCGCGAATCTGGAGTTCTCGACGACCTACGATTGGGTGGTGTTCTCGACCAATTCGGCCGGTGCAGTCCAAGCCGAGGATTGGACGTTCACAACCGAGGCCGAGCCGCTTCCGCTTCCGGGCGCCCCGTCAGCGCCATCGCCGACCGACGGCAACCCGGGAGTCGGTGTGGGCGCGTTCCTGATCTGGACGGCCGGGACGGACGCGACATCATACGACCTGTTCATCTGGCCGAGCGCCGAAGCGCAACCCGGAACGCCCACGGGCGCGGACATCATGGATACGTCGTTCAATCCCGATCTGGTCGCGGGCACGGCATACAGCTGGCAGGTTATCTCGAAGAACGGGACAGGCCAAACTCCGGGCCCGATCTGGACGTTCACGACGAATCCTTGATCGAGGCCGGGCGTCTGAACTGAAAAAGCATCCGCTGAAATAATGGCTTCGAGCTGCTCGTGCGGCACAGAGCTTGCGTATCACCCATAGCAGGTCGCGCATGCTGCGCAAGCCGCAGGTGCGCGGCGTCCTGAGAAAGGCCGGCAGCCCGCCGCACGGCGAGTGTCGCAGGCCGCTCTTGTCAGGAGGTGGAGGCGATGAGCCAGGCATCTCTGGAGGATTATCGCGAGGCCATTCGGGCCGATATCTGCAATCATTGCAGTTGCTTCGTTCAGGATCCTATGTTGCCTTCGGGACGCTGTAAGTTGGAGCCTTCGGGGGCTTGCCCCATATTCTTTCAGCTCCCGGAGATTTTGGACTCGGTCTCGGCCGTCCACGACGAATCGATCGAACCCTACGTCACAAAGCTACGCGCGCGCGTTTGCGCTAATTGCGAGAACCAGAACGAGAATCAGGTCTGCCGGTTGCGCGACAGCGACGATCCCAGCCTTTCGTGGTGCATCCTGGATACCTATTTTACGATTCTGGTTGAGGCCGTCGAGCGCGTGGATCGCAAGCGCATGATCAGCCGAGCCGGCGCGCGGAATCGAAAACCAAAAAATTGAGAATTCTGCCAGCCGCACTCGACCAGGTCGCCATCTCCAACGTTCCCGAAAATTCCCGTCCCCGATACGCTCAATAGCTTTCCGGACTGTGATCCTCGCCGTGGCAGCTCAGGAAACATTCGCCCGAGCGTGGCCCAAGCGTGCGGTATTCGAGCCGCCCTGTTTCGGGGTCTGGATCGACGACCGAGAGATCGAAGTTGATCAGGTGCGCGTGATTGGTCGCGTTGCCCTGGCCAAAGTCGATGCCGTGCGGGTCGTGGCAGACCGAGCATGCGGTATCCTCGCCGACGATGTGCTTGCGATGACGTTCGAACGAGACATCGTCCAGGATGTTTGAGCGGCTGTGGCATCCGTAACACAAATCGTAGGCCGCCGGGCTCTCGGCAATCGGATCGCCGGTCTCGTATCGGCGGGTTAGCAGGAATTCGAAATTCGATCCGTGCGGTCCGGCCAGGCCGCCGGCGCCGCCGCCTGATGAGTCGTTCCCGTGGCAATCGGTGCAGTAGATCAGCGAGCCGGTCGTCAGCGGCGAGATCAGGCTTGGCACGTCCATTCCGCGCCCGGCGACCTCGACGGGGTGAAACGACGGGCTCGAAGGCGAGAACTCGCGGGCCGTATTGATCGAAGGCACGTCGCGGTCGATGACGCGGCCTGGGGTCACGGCCGTCTCGCCGTGGCATTTCAAACAGACCTGATATTCAAAGACCGCTTCGGCGACCGGCGCGCCTGTCGCATCGACGCCGCTGGTGCCTTCGAGCGCTCCGGGCACGAACGGCGCCTGGGCCGTGGCGTCGCGGGCGCGGTGTGGATCGTGACAATCGGCGCATTCGACGTGAGCGCTGGTCACCAGCGGGCTCTCGTTCGCCTGATGAATGCCGAAGCTCTGCTCGACCGGATGCGTCCATGCTTTGTTGAAAACCGATTCGATATCGGCGCTCGCGACGTTGCCGCCGTGGCAGACGAAGCACGTTTCTTCCTCACGGATGTCGCTTAGCAGGTGCTCGGCTCCATCGGCGTGATGCGTGCGATGGCAATTCATGCACGCGTTGGTTCGGACATCCGAATACTCGGTGTGCGGCCATGGGTCCAGCCCGGCGCCGCTCCAGGTCCGGGGCGAATCGGCGTGCGGAGTCTGATCGAAAACCGGCAGGTTGTGGCACTGGCGGCACAGCGCGGACTGCTGATTGTCCATGACGAGGAAATCGCCCCACGTGTCGACGTGGGCGTCGTGGCACGTCGTGCATTGCAGCTCCGAAGCCGGGTCGAGCTCTACCTCGGGATCCCACGACGCAGGCGAAGTCAGCTCGCCTTCGCCGAGCGCGAGCGATTCGAAATAATTGAATGAAATGGGGTGGTCGTTACGAAGATCTGTGCCGATCAGCCCACCTCCGGGAGGCATCAGGCCCGTGCCCGTCATCGCGATCGGCGTATCGACGCTCAGAAGATCGCCTAGTGCGATCGTCCCGTCGTGGCAGGAGAGGCAGAGTTTGGAGGCGCCGGTCGGCTGGCCGACCAGGGCCTTGAGCGTCGGGCTGTCGTAAGGCAGGTAGGCCGCGCCCGATGAACTGCGATTCCACAGCGCGGCTTCGCCCGAGGCGCCGTGTGGCGTATGGCAGAAGACGCAAATTCGCGATTCGGTGAGCGATCGGACTGGCCCGGGCCCGGTGAGCGAAAGGTTGTGCTTCGATGTCACGATGCTTTGGGCCGGGGCCGGGCCTGCGAATGCAGCGAGGCAGAGCCCGCAGACCAGGGCAAATCGGGCAGTTGGTCTAGATAAGTTATTCATGGGACACCTCGGCTCCGATCATTTCAAAGACCTGTACGCGGCTGTTGTAAGTATCGGCGATGAAGATTCGCCCCGCATCGCGGTCGATGCATATCCCGGCGGGGAGCCAGAACTGGCCTGCATCAGAGCCGGGCATTCCGAGATCGAGGAGCAGCTCGCCGACGGGCGAAAAGACCTGGAGCCTGTCGTACAGCCCTTCGACGACCATGACCCGGCCCGATGCATCGGCGGCGACGCCCTTGGGCTTGGAGAACCGGCCGGGCGAGCTGCCCAGGCTTCCGATCTGACGGACGAACGTCGCGTCCGGTTCCATCATTTGGACGCGAAAGTTCAATGAATCCGTGATGGCCAGGCGCCCATCGGCCATGACGGTGATGTGCGTCGGAAAGTTGAACTGGCCCGGCCCTGCGCCACGCTCTCCGATCGAGCGAACAAGTTTGCCCGCCGCGTCGAACACCGCGATGCGATGGCCTGTCACGTCGGCGACGTAGACTTGCGCGCCGTCGTCACCAGCACTCTGAGAAACCGCGATGCCGGCGGGCCGCGCCAGGTCTGCCCCGGCGCCGAATTCACCCAGCGCGTTCCCGTCAGCGTCGAAGGCCTCGATCCGACCGAGTCGCGAATCGCAGACCAGGATGCGCCCGTCGGCCAGCGCCGCCACGCCGACAGGCGAGGGGAGAACGGATTCAGTATCCTGACCACCCTGGCCGAGGGCGATGTATCGCCGTCGGTTCCAGTCGTAATAATGAACGCATTGGCGACCCGGATCGGCGACGAGCAATCCCCCCGCCGGATGCAGCGCGAGCGCGTAAGGCCGCACGAGGGTCGACTCGGGCTGACCGAAAATCATCCCGCCCAGCCAACCGAGCCGGCTTGCGACTTCAAATAAGTCTTGGTGCGAACGCACTTCGGTAACGTATGCGATTCGCGCGACCTCGGGCGGAGGGGGCCAGCGCGGCTCATCGGGCCGCGGCGCGGGGAACCCCGGCCATGGGCCCGCAGCGCAGGCGGTCAATGCCAGAGCCAGGCATAAACCCAAGCCTATTGCCGGGCCGGTTCGCCCCAGGGCGAGGATCGCCCTCAGGCCTCGGCGCATGGAATTGGAAATCATTAGTTGCATGGGCGGCTCAGAACTCGCGTGTGAATTGCATGAAAAACTGAAATCGATCACGCTCGTTATCGAAGCGTTCATGGTACTCGGCGCGCAGGCCGGACTCCACGTTTACCTTGCGGTATCGAAATCCCATCCTCCCGATCAGGCCGAGCAGCGTGCTTTCGGTTCGGCCCGTCTCCTCGCGCCATCGCCCTTCGAGCCGCCAATAGCCACTATTTTGGATGGGGCCGTTCATCGAAAGCCCGGCGTAGAGCGAATCGCTGTTGCGCTGATCGTCATCCAGATCGGTCTCGTTGTCGAACGTCGTCATCAATGCCCCGAGGTTCCAGCCCGCTCGCATTCTGGGCCCGATCCGGTGCGAGCCTTCGATCTGGCTGCGCAGTTGGACGAACGAATCAAAGTTCGAATCGTAAACTTCGTATTCCTCGGTCCAGGTTACGTCACGCCAGCGCAGCGAGAACCCGGTCCGCTTGTCCGTGAATTCAAGAATGCGGAAATCATCATCCGGCGGGGCATCGCGAGCCTCGAGCCGTTCCCACCGGTAGTAAACCGACAGCAGCGAATCGAGCACTTGATTGAACTCGTGCCGGACGAAAAAACTGCGCGTATCCGAGATGTATTCGGTGTCTTTGGTCGCGGAGAATTCGTAATCGACGAGGACCGTATCTCCGTCCAGGATGAGGCCGGTCAGGATAATTCGAATCCCGATGCGACCGCCCCGGACCTCGAGCTCGTAGTCCAGCGCTTCGGTATATATGATCAGGCCGGTCGCGTCGGTGACGACAATCGTCCCGGCTATGGCGGTTGGCTCTGCCAGAAGCACCGTATCGCTCGCATTAAGCGTGATGGCTTCATCGATCACCTGGCGGCTCGTTCCCTGCCCGATATCTTCGACGCGGTCCAGCGTGATCCCGTATCCGGCGGTCAGGTATCCCCAGGGCGTCGTCTTTCGATATCCCAGCCGGCCGGTGACGCCGTATTCGCGCTCCTCGGTGGCGTCGAACTTGACGCGCCGCCAGTGGACATCGACGTGCGAATCCAGGCTGTCGTATAGCTCGTGATCCAACCCGGCTTCGGCGCGCCAGGTTTTGACTCGCGAATCGGCGAGGCGGCTGTCGAGCAGGCTGAAGATATAGTAATTCCTCAGATTGGCCGCCGGGCGCAGGCGCAGCTGCTCCTGCCAGTTGATCGTTCGGAATTCCTGGGAGCCGGATTGATCAAACCATCGGAGATTGGATTGCAGGTAATTCACGCGATCGGGCGCCAGGAAAAACGTATTGGCGAGAGAGACCTCATGGGAGCGCAGGTTGGTCTCGCGTTCGATATCCGTGGCGCGATTCGATGCCAGGAACATTTGGTCAAAATCCCGATAGCGATATCGAAGTTCAGTGCGCGAGAGGTCGCGAATCTCATGGCGCACGACGTATTCGATGTTCGAGTTGGTCGATTCGGAGAACGTGTCGTTGCCGAACTCGCGCAAGCGGGTCCGCGAATATGAGAGCGACATCGGCAGCGGGCCGCGTTTCAAGTGAGCGGACCCGCCGTAACGTTCGGTCTCGATCACTTGTCGGTCGGTGAAGATCTCCAGCACGGCGCTGCGGTCCTGACTGGCGAAAACCGAGAACGAAACTGGATGCTCTTTCAAGAAATCGACCGTCACGTCGTATCCGCCGATGAAGCCATCCGATTCCGCATCGTCCGAGAGCCGCCCGGCCCCGCCGGAGCGTTCGATCGACTGGCGCAGCATCCCTATCGTCACCTGGGCGCGGAAGTCGATGAAACGCGGGTGGTAGACGTAACCGCGAAGCCGATACGTCAGCCAGCGTTGGAGGGATTGGTTGCTCAGCTCGAGTTCGTCCGAACCGTCGTTGCTCTGCGTCTCGCTGAAATAATCGAACCGCGCTCCGAACTCGCCGCTGCGCTCGGTGATCCGAAACGGCGCAATCGGATAACTCCGGACCCGCGATTGCGCGCGAACCGGCCGCGAGATGCCGACGAGCCCGGCGACGGCCAGGATTGAGAAAGCAAATCGGGCCAAGCCGAACTGCGGGCGTGATGCAGGCAACTTCATGATGACGCGGAGCGACGCCGACGGCTCGGATGGATGACTAATCTTGAACCGGCGAGGCGACGCTTTCCCCTGCGTCCGAGCTCTCCTTATTAGGATGGTCGCCGAG
>JAJFLK010000576.1 GCA_021772735.1 Candidatus Sumerlaeota bacterium
AGTTGACCGTTTGGGGACATCATACCGCGAAATATTGCGTCACCTGCACTGCTCCTAGCACTTTCGCACGCATCCTGAATTTCGAGAACAGCCTACTAAATAAGCAATTTCTCCGATGTCTCGCATCAATCTTCTTCCGCGGGAAGAGGCGACGGGGCTGCCGGAGCCCTTTTTGCGACCAGTCGCGCTGCGCCGGACTCCGCGCCATCCTGCTCCGCAGCCAGCCCGGCCAATTCGCTCGGGGGTTCGGCGACGACCTGTTTTTCAAATCGGCGGGCGAGGTCGGGCGGCAGCGAGGCGCGCAGCCAGATGCCATCCGGCAAATGGTGAATCTCGTGCACCGCGCCGGCGGCCTCGATGCGCGCGACGTCCGCATAAGAATCATAATCGAACCGGAGCCACGCCTCGGGGCGGGCCTCGTTGATAAGATCTTCGATCGCCTGGCCGAGCCGGTCCAGTCCCGTGCGTTCAAGAGCCGAGATGGCGATCGTCCCGGGGTGCTGGGCTTCGATGAATCCAGGCGTCGGAGCGCCCGCGCCCAGAGCCTCCTCCAGTGCGTCGATCTTGTTCCACACCGTCAGCCTCGGGATCGCCGACGCGCCGAGCTCGGCCAGCACGTTGCGCGTGACTTCGATCTCGTGTTCGGCGCGGGGCGAGGTCGCGTCGACGACGTGGACGAGCACATCGGCATAGAGGACCTCTTCGAGCGTCGCGCGGAAGGCGGCGGCGAGCTGGGTCGGCAGGCGATTGATGAAACCCACGGTATCAGTCACGACGACGGACATGCCCGAATCCAGGCGGCAGCGCCGGGCGGTGGGGTCGAGCGTGGCGAAGAGTTTATCCTCGACGAACGCATCGGCGCCGGTCAGTGAGTTCAGCAGCGTGGATTTCCCGGCGTTTGTGTATCCCACGAGCGCGACGGTCGGGATGGTCGAGCGGCCGCGCCGGGCGCGCTGAGTTTCGCGGCGCATGCGAAGGCGGAGGATTTTCTCGTCCAGCGCCTGGATGCGACGCATGATCGCGCGGCGGTCGACTTCGAGTTCTTTCTCGCCCGGTCCGCGCGCGCCGATCCCGCCGCCGATCCGGGACATCATCGCGCCGAAACCGCGCAGGCGCGGCAGACGATACTGATGCTGGGCGAGTTCGATCTGGAGCTTGCCTTCGCTCGTCTGCGCTCGGCGCGCGAAGAGGTCGAGGATCAGTTCGCTGCGCATCAGGACCTTGGCGGGCTTCCATCGCTCTTCGAGGTTGCGCTGCTGCGTAGCAGTGACGTCTTCATCGAGGACGACGGTGCGGACATCGAGCGCAGCCAGCTCACCGGCCAGTTCGTCGATGGCGCCCGATGGAATATACGTCGCGGGGCGGGGTTGGCGGACGCGGATCAGCGTGGAGCCGACGATCTCGCCGTCGGTCGAATCGGCCAGGCGAACCAATTCATCGAGCGAGGCTTCGGCCTGGGCGCGCGACATCGTCGAGGTCTGAATGCCGACGAGAAAGAGGCGTTCGGTTTGCTCCGCGGTCTGGTGGAGATCGTGGGTCATGCAGGGGAGTCTACGCCGGGTGAGCGCGGGGGGCAAATGCAGATCGGCCGAAAACAATTAGGGACAGCTCATCCAAATAACAATTGCGATATTGCGGATGCGATTAGTCCGAGGCCCGAAGCCAGTAACAATACATTCCATATAGCTCGACCACCTTTGTCGAAGAGGGCAAGCCCAATAAGAAACACGCCTAAGCAGAACACGATTGCGTTGTAGATAATCATGATGCCCGTGCTCGTCATTTGATCCTCGTGTTTCCTTACCGCAATGTTTCGCCCCGCTCATGCAATCCGCCTTTGGCCGAATCCACCGTGACGGTGAAGTCACCCGTCCCGGCGACGATGAACTGCACGCGGCGGGCGGTCATGCCGGGGATGGTCTCGATCTCGACGCGCTCGTGACGGCGCTCGGTCGGCTCGACGCGTTTGAAGAAGCGATCCAGGACGCGGCCTGAGGAAAGCACTTCGACGCCCTTGCCCGCGAGCGTCACGACATCGGGCGGGCTGATGTGGTTCAGAACATCCTGACGCAGGCGGGTGGGGATCAGGCGCGAGTTCTCGACCGTGACCCAGACCCGGTGCAGATCGCCGTCCCCATCTCCATCCAATGCCGTGACCTCGACTTCGGTGATCTTGAGGCGCGGCATCATATCGGCGTGATACAGCGTGAAGACCATGTTGCGGTGGCATTCCTCTTCGAGGAGAAACGAAGGCGGGACGCGGCTCCAGTTGTGCGCGGTGCCGCCGATCTCGATGGCGCCATACGTCGGGTGCTCGTATGGAGTCCAGGGGACGATGCCGTCGTCCATCAGGACATACTTGATGAACGCCGCTACCTGGTCTTGGTCCGGGTTCTCATCGGAACGGTAAAGATTCTTGAGCGTCCAGAGTTCGTTCGAGAGCGCGGTGATGCCGCGCGCGCCGTAGAACCAATCGAACTCGCCGCCCCAGACGGTGTAGAGGTCTTT
>JAJFLK010000059.1 GCA_021772735.1 Candidatus Sumerlaeota bacterium
CGATCCGGCCATCGCCCAGGTCGAGCGTGACGCGCCCGGCCAACCCAAGGATTTGCGTCGCGCGGGCCTTTTCGGCCTCGCGAATCTCGGCCGAGCCGCGCGTTCCGCATTCGCCACGCGTCAGATCGAGAATCCCAACCCTAAGCCCGCGACGCGCCGCCAACGCAAGCGTCCCGCCGCAGAAAAGCTCCGCGTCATCGGGATGAGCGCCGACAGCGAGCAAGTCCAGCGCGGGTTCTGAGGAAGTCGTCACGTTGTTTGAAATTCGATTCGGCCACGGCCCGCCGTTGCGGGTTTACTCAATGTGGCGGGTCTACTTAATGATCGGAAGGATCTGTTTGAACTCAGGCGTGCCGGCCGCGCCGAGCCACTCCATGAGTAGCATCTCGACATTCGCCGGAACGGCTCCGGCACGGCGCATCCGGGCAATGCCGATCTCGGCGTCGCGCTCGCGCCGCGAGGAAACCGCGTCTTCGGCGACGACGACATTGAGGCCTTCTTCGAGGCCGCGCAACGCGGTCTGCGTAACGCAAATATGCGCCTCGATCCCGCACAGCACAAGATTAGGACGGCCCAGCGCCTTGACGGCTTCGAGCACGGCTGCGTTATCCAGACAACCGAATTCAAGCTTCTCCATCGGCTCGGCCGCATCGCCGACAGCCGCGATGATTTCGGCCGTCGAATCGCCCAGGCCCTTCTTGTATTGCTCCGTCCAGACGATCGGGATGCCGAGCACTTTGGCGCCTTCGATCAGCTTGACGCACTGAGCGTTGACCCGTTCGCTCTCGTGGATCTGCGGCATCAGCCGCGCCTGCACGTCGACGACGAGCAACGCCGTGTCGTTTCGCGTCAATCGATTTGAAGTTCCAGAGCTCATCATAAAACCCCCACCTTTACGTTACCGATCCCCCGCCCGCCTCTGCATCGGCGGCGTCTGCCAGTTTCTTCTCGACGCTCGGCGTGAAGCGAAGCCCCAGCTCGCGCACCTGGCTGGTCTCGACGCCCGAAGGCGCTTCGGTCATCGGACACGACGCGCTCTGAGTTTTGGGGAAGGCGATGACGTCGCGGATCGAATCGGTGCCCATGACCTGCATCATGATCCGATCCACGCCGAAAGCGATCCCGCCGTGGGGCGGCGCGCCGAAACGCAACGCGTCAAGCAGGAATCCGAATTTATCCTTCGCCTCGTCTTCGCTAACCCCAAGCAGACGGAAAACACGCTGCTGGAGTTCGGGCTGATGAATACGAATTGAGCCGCCGCCGACTTCCTCGCCGTTGAATGAAAGGTCGTAAGCCAGCGAACGCACCGAACCGGGATCGCTTTCGAGCCGGTCCAGATCCTCGGGATTCGGCGCCGTGAAGGGATGATGGAGCGCATGCCAGCGCTTGCCTTCCTCATCCCAATCGAACAGCGGGAAGTCTGTGATCCAACACGGGCAGAACGCATCGGAGTCGATCAACCCGAGCTCGCCGCCGAGATAAACGCGCAACTGCCCGAGCACGGTGGCGGCCGTCGCGGCCTTGTCGCAGACGATCAAAACGAGGTCGCCCGGCTTGGCGTCCAAGGCCGCCGCGAGTGCCGCTCGGCACTCATCGCTGAAAAATTTGGCGATGTTCGACGTAAGAGAAACCACGCCACCCTCGTCTGCCTCGGCGCGAAACCACGCCAGGCCTTTCGCGCCATAACGCGCCGCGAATGCCGGCAGCTCTCCGCCGGGCTTGAGCTGCGTGTTCGAATATTTCTCCGCGCCGCCGGGAACGCACAGGGCGCGCGCGACGCCGCCTTTTTCGATGATGGTGTTGAAGACCTTGAACTCGCAGCCGCTCGCGAAGGCCTCGGTCACGTCGCGAATCTCAAGCTCGAATCGCAGGTCCGGTTTGTCCGAACCGAACCGCGCCATCGAATTGGAATAGGTCAAGCGCGGAAACGGCGTCGGCAGTTCGATGCCCTTGGCCTCGCGATAAATCGCGGCCATCATCCCTTCGAATATTTCATATATCTCTTCGCACGTCGGGAACGACAACTCGCAATCGATCTGCGTGAACTCGGGCTGGCGGTTCGCGCGGAGATCCTCATCGCGGAAGCAACGCGCAATCTGATAATACCGGTCGAAGCCCGACATCATCAGGATCTGCTTGTAGAGCTGCGGCGATTGCGGCAGCGCGTAGAAAGAACCCTGCTGGACCCGGCTGGGCACGAGATAATCGCGCGCGCCCTCGGGAGTCGCCTTGCACAGGATCGGCGTCTCGATCTCGATGAAACCCAGGCCGTCCAGATAACGACGCACCGCGCCATTGACTCGGGCTCGCGTCCGAATGCTTGACTGCATCGCGGGACGCCGCAGGTCGATGTAACGATATTTTAGCCGGTGGTCCTCGCTGACCGATTGATGCTCGTCGATCTTGAAAGGCACGACGTCGGCCTTGGAGAGCACTTCAAAGCTGGCGACGTGGAGCTCAAGCTCTCCGGTCGCGATGTTCGGGTTGATCTTGTCCTCGTCGCGGCGGCGCACCTGACCGACGACGGCCAGGACATCCTCACCGCGCAGGCGGTGCGCCTGCTCGAATTGCCCATCGGGCAGGCTATCGGGATCGAAGACGACCTGTGCCATCCCCGCCCGATCGCGCAGGTCGACGAAGATCAGGCCGCCGTGATCGCGCCGGCTGTGCATCCAGCCCTTGAGGACAACCTCTTTGCCGACATGCTCGGCGCTCAGCTCCCCGCAATAGCAGGTCCGAGAGGATTCGGAAGTGGCTTGGCTCATGATGCTCCGATGAAGAGATGGAAAATTCGCGCCTGGGGGAGTCCGCAAGTGGGGTCGCGGATGCGCCGGGATCCGGTCGCGGAGCCGTCGCAGACGGCAAAGAACCCCTCTTATACCTAAATCCACGCCTGAGTCTCAAAAGTATTATCGGCTGGCAGCGAGGCCATTGGACAATCCTGTGGCCCGCGCGATAGGCTGCCGAGTCGAGTCATCACGAATAACGAATGGGGGGTCTTATGCACGATTTCTTGAGGCGAGGTTTATGGGCCGTTTTCATGGCCTCGATGATTTGCGGCGCGGGCCGGGCGGGGGCCCAGGGATTGCCCGGCGTCACGCCGCCGCGCACGCTCGACCCCGAAGCCGGGCTATCGGTCATCCTGCTCGGCACGGGCATTCCGCTGCCGAACCCCGCGCGCGCCACGGCCTGCACCGCCGTCATCGCGGGCGACCGGGTATTCCTCGTCGATACCGGACGCAACTGCATCGTGCCGTTCGCGGCGGCGGGCTTGCGCAATGTAAACGCCATCTTCTATACGCATTACCACTCGGATCATTTCATCGGCCTGGGTGAATTGCTCTTGAACGCCGCGATCGTCGGG